>JAHDSE010000013.1 GCA_018432955.1 Syntrophomonadaceae bacterium | reverse complement strand
TGCCTCAGGATGACAGTACTGAAGTACCCAATAAATCATATTAAAAAGCTAATCATGCAAAATCCTCGGTTAATAATTATAAACAGCCCCCCCTCATTAAAGTTAATTATGTATTTAGCAATATATATGCCAGAAAAAACATGGAGCCAGAACCCCTTATTTCAGGCATTCTGGCTCCATATTAATATTTATACTTCTTGGTTATTATGGTATTTTTGCCATTATTTTTTAATTGCAGTTCATTAGCGGAAAAAGGTACTGGTGAGAATAAAAGCATAGTGGTAAAAGTTCCAGTATCTATGGAATAGAATACTCTTTTTTTATGCATATACCATATTTTTTTAATTTTCTGTACAATGAAGAAGGATCGACATTAAGTCTTCTGGCTGCTTCTGGCACATCAAACTGGCAGTTTTCCAGAATTTTAAGCAACAATTTATTCTCGTATTCTTCCAGCATACTTTTCAGACTTTTTGCTTCAGATAGATTATTAAAATCAAATTGCTTATCGGATATGTTCAGGTGTCTGCCTGACAATACTCCGGCTCCTTCCATTTCAGCAATGATTAAGCCTCTTTCCAATACATTTTCCAATTCCCTTACATTACCGGGCCAGTTGTATTTACAAAGCATCTGCAGGGCTTGATCGTCGATTTTCCTTGCTGAAATGTTTAAACGCCTACTTAGATTATTGATTATATGTGGTGTTATCAAACGAATGTCTTCAACTCTATCTCGTAATGGCGGAATATTAATATGGACTACATTTAAACGATAATATAAATCCTGACGGAAGCTGCCGGATTTCACCATCTTCTCAAGATTGCGATTGGTAGCTGCTATTACTCTTACGTTTATTTTAGCAGGATGCACCCCTCCTAATCTTTCAACGACCTGCTCCTGCAGCACAAACAATAACTTGCTCTGCATATTAAGAGGTACTTCAGCAATTTCATCCAGAAAAATGGTGCCATTATCAGCAAGTTCAAATTTTCCCAACTTACCACCTTTTTTGGCTCCGGTATAGGCACCTTCTTCATATCCGAATAGTTCTGATTCCAGGAGATTATCTGGGATAGCTGCACAATTAACCCTGACAAAAGGTCTTTTGTAACGCCTGCTGGCATTGTGTATGGCATGGGCAAAAAGTTCCTTGCCGGTGCCGCTTTCACCGGTAATAAGCACCGTAGTAAGCGGATGATTGGCTACCTGCCGGGCTAGTATGATGATGTCGTTCATGGCTTTACTTTGATAATGAATATTTTCGAAACTATAGGCTGCGCTATATAATCTATGAACTTCGTCTTTATACATATTAAGATTAGCCAGAATCTCGTCCAATATATTTTTACCATCCCATATATTCAAGAATATAGTATATCCAAATACACCAATAACCTGATCTCCTTTGAAAATAGGTAGAGCTGTACCTAAAGTGTGGTGCCCATTTACGATCCATTCATAGCCTACTTTGGCTTTGCCGGTTTGCAGAGTAATATAAGCACGGCTGTGGGGCGTAATCTCCAGGACATGCCGTCCCACTACTTGATCACGGGGTAAATCAAGAATTTCCAGATAAGTTTCGTTAAGGTACCTTATTATTCCTTCCTGATCCAAAAAAACTACTGCCATATGACGATTCTGCTCAAACAGAAATTCCACTATGTCCCAATCTAATATAAGGCCACCCCCTTCTTAAACCAATCTACCTACTCGCAAATATTCTTTTCATTATGGATGTACTATAATTTTTTTGTTTTTTCAAAACCAGCCAAAAAAATGACCTCAAGATTTAATAAAACTTGAGGCAAAAAGTAAAACATTATATAAGGGGATTAATAAAATGACTATCGTGAATAATCTGATTAGGGTAAGAAAATTCCCTCGGGATCAACTCTGTTATAAAGAAGTTCTATTTCTTCTTCGGTTGGCAATTCTGTCTCTCCTTTACAACGTGAGATGTTCAAATCAAAGCTGCAATTATCTTTAACTTGTTCCGCTGTAAATCCCGGATGAACAGTGTCCAGATACATTTCACCATTTTCATCAAAGCGGAAAACTCCCATATTGGTGATAACCGCTGATGGTCCTCCGGTAAAGAATTTGCCATAAATCTCTTGTTTGGGAACCATTTCTCCAGACGGCCATTTAGGCAGTATCCAGCCAGGTGATGTAATATAATCAACATTTTCCTTGAAGCGACGCTTTTCCTGAACCATGATAAAAACGGTTCTACGGGCCATTGAATTTATGTCCGGGTTTCCGCCGCTGCCGGTAAACCTTTTAGTCGGTGAGGCATAATCCCCGACTACGGTAGTATTGACATTACCATATTTGTCGATTTCCGCTCCTCCGAGGAAGGCCAAATCAACATATCCGCAATGTAACTGACCATAGAAAGTCTCTGTTAATCCTGCTGCAATTGATGCCTGATAGGCGCAGCGGGAATCACCAACAGAAGTTGGGAGATCGATCGGTCTCCCATCTATGCTTCCAGCTTCATAAATACAGACTGCATTTGGAGAGCTCGATACCTGTGCCAGCATTATGGCCAGCATAGGAAGACCAGTACCTGCAAAAACAATATCACCATCATTAACTTCTCTCGCGGCAGCAACTGCAAGCAGGTCAATGGGTTTGTAATCCTTGGCATAATTTTTAGCAGTCATTATCTCGTCCCCCTTTTGATTGAAGTTGAATAACCCAAAACAGAATTAGCCCGCAGATTCTCCAGTCTGTTGATACCCAGTTTTTCCAGGTATTCTTCGTGGCTATCTACCCCAAATATCCATTTATCAGCCCATTTGGCATAAGCATCCTGGCTCTTTGAAGCCTGGTAAAACTCCCTGATGAAGTCAGCATCTACATCATAGAAGAACTGTGAACCAGTAGGATGTGCTCCCCAGGGAAGCTCAACCACATAATCAATAGCATACCCGGCAGCCAGGTTTTTCTCCGGTTCCTGCCTGAGATAGCTGTCCGGCACTATTTCTTCAGCTATAACAATAACCTTGTCAGCTGCTTTAATCGCTTCCGAATCTACATAGCACTGGGAAAAGACTCTCACTGTCCCTTCATCCCCGACCTGAGAAGCATAAATTAGCGCCCAATTCGGATTAGCTGCCGGCATTAAGAGAATGTCTCCTTTGTCATAGAGGGAATCCTTAATAACGTCATATTTTTTCAAAGGAATCTTGGGATTGGAGCCATCACGCATACCTGCTTTTCCCAGCATGTCAAATTTAGGATTCAGGATATCAGTTCCCATTGACAGAGCAGTAGGGAAAAATGGCAGGCCATATGCTCCCGCTATCAAGCGAGCAACAACTTGAGCATGACTGTAATCCTCAACTATCATGCTGCCTTCAACCTGGGCACGGGCAACACCTTCACCCAGTTTGCCGTAGAGCTCATGTCCGACCCAGCAGGATTCCCATATTTTTATGGCACCGGCTCCTGCCAGAACCTCAGTATGGGTCCCTCCATTAACTTCAAAAAGATGCAAATTCTTCTTCTGCTGGCGTACCATTTCATACACCAGTGCCATAGGACGACGCCAGATAGTAAAACCGCTAAATGTTAATAGATCACCATCATTAATTAATGCAGCAGCTTCCTTCAGGCTTATTCTCTGTGGTTTCCCCATTCTTTCCTCCCCCTTCTTTTTTACCTTAAGTCTGTTAGTTGCAGGATACTGTAAATAGTTGTATATTGGAAATGAGTACATTTATTTGATTCTTGCAGCCCCGGAGATAGTTTTTTATATCTCCGGGTTTGCAAAATCTTTTTTTATATTATAATTTTCCTATTACTTCTCTACCGATTATCATCCTTTGAATCTGGTTTGAGCCTTCATAGATCTGGGTAATCTTGACATCTCTCATCATGCGTTCTACGGGGAATTCGCTGCAGTAACCGTAGCCACCCATTAACTGAACACAATTTGTACATGTTTCCATCCCAGCATCAGTAGCAAATCTTTTTGCCATAGAAGCTTCTTTGTTATGAGGCAATCCATTATCTTTCAGCCATGCTGCCCGATATATCAATAACTGGGCTGCATCCAGAGAAGCTGCCATATCAGCCACCATAAACTGTACACCCTGTTGAGCAGCCAGCGGTTTGCCGAACTGATGTCTTTCTTTAATGTAATTGACCGTATATTCCAGTGCTCCTTCGCCAATACCCAGACCTTGAGCACCAATGGTAATACGGCCTCCGGCCAACAGGCCCATGGCAACCTTGAAGCCATCGTTTATTTCTCCCAGTACATTTTCCTTGGGAACCTTGCAGTCTTCAAAATAAAGCTCTACTGTAGGTGACCCATTCATACCCATTTTGGCTACCGGTTTGCTCATAGTAAAACCAGGAGTATCCTTTTCAATAAGCAGACAGGTAATACCTCTTCCAGAAGGCTGAGTTGGGTCTGTTTTAACAAAAGTACAATAAGTAGTCGCAATCCCGCCATTGGTAATAAATATTTTACTGCCATTTAGTAAGAAATGATCACCTTTGTCCTCTGCCTTACATTTCAGGGAAGCAGCATCTGAACCAGCATTCGGTTCGGTCAATGCGTAGGCACCCACAATTTCCCCTGTAGCCAGGGCTTTCAAATATTTCTCTTTTAACCGTTGATTACCATACAGGTAGGTACTCATACAACCCAGGCCAGTGTGCACACTCATAATAACTGCAGTAGATGCACAGCATTTAGCCAATTCTTCTACAAACATAGCAAAATCAAGATAACTGGCTCCGGCACCGCCCCATTCTTCGGGAATAGGCAGACCACACAGGCCCAGATCAGCCATTTTTTTGAAATTTTCCATAGGAAATTCATGGGTCAGATCAGTTTGAGCTGCTATTGGTTCGACTTCATTTTTAGCAAACTTGCGAAACATATCACGCATCATTAAAGATTCTTCACTTAAACCAAAATCCATGTTTTTCTCACTCCCATCTTCATTATTTTCCTGTAAAACCAGGTTTCCTTTTTTCAACAAAAGCCTTCATACCCTCTTTTTGGTCCTCTGTGGCAAAACATATGCCGAAGAGGTCAGCTTCAACAGTCATGGCACGATCAATATCAGTCTGTATTCCTTCGTTTACCGCAACTTTACAGAACCTTACCGCCACTTGTCCGCGGGCAGTAATCTTTCCGGCTATATTTTTTACTTCATCCATTAAGTTTTCACTGGGAACCACATAGTTCACCAGCCCAATTCTAAGGGCTTCATAAGCATCAATCATATCCCCGGTATACAGGAGTTGCTTGGCCATTCCGGTTCCCACAATACGCGGCAATCTCTGAGTCCCCCCGAATCCAGGGGTTACTCCCAGACCCACTTCAGGCTGACCAAATTTCCCCTTCTCTGAAGAAATCCGGAAATCGCAGGCCATGGCGAGTTCACAGCCTCCCCCGAGACAAAATCCATTAATAGCTGCTATTACCGGCTTATCCATGGTTTCAAGCAAGCGCATCACCTTTTGTCCCAAAAGCCCGAATTCGCGTCCCTCCATGGCGTTAATGTTTAACATATAACTTATATCAGCCCCGGCAACAAAGGCTTTGTTCCCTGCCCCGGTAATTATGAGAACATCGATTCCCTTATCATCCTGTACATTTTCCACAGCTTCCTTGATTTCCATTAAAGTATCCTTGTTTAAAGCATTCAGAGCTTTAACGCGGTTTATTGTCAGTGTTGCTGTTCCAGCTTCCTTCTCCAAAATAATGTTCTTAAATTCCATGATATTTCTCCCCCTTCAAACTAACAGGCCTCTATCTATTTTGAATAATCAAATATCCCCTTGCCGGTTTTTCTTCCCAGCCAGCCTGCCTGCACATATTGTTTGAGTAAGGGTGAGGGCCGGTATTTTGGATCGCCATATCCCTCATACATAACATTCAGTATGGAAAGAATGGTATCCAGCCCGATCAGGTCTGCCAGTGCACAGGGACCCATGGGATGGTTCATCCCAAGCTTCATAATATTATCAATATTTTCTGCGGGCGCTACTCCTTCATACAGCTCCCATAAGGCTTCATTGATCATAACCTGCAGTACCCGGTTGGAAATAAAACCCGGGACATCCTTACACCATACCGGAACTTTCCCCATTTTTATAGAGGCTTCTTCAACAATCTGGTAAGTCTCATCACTTGTCGCCAATCCCCGGATAACCTCTACCAGTTTCATAACCGGAACCGGATTCATGAAATGCATACCAATTACTTTATCCGGTCTCCTGGTTGTAGCCGCAATCTGAGTAATAGGCAATGATGAGGTGTTACTTGCCAGAATGGCATGAGGCGGCGCAATCCTGTCAAGTTCACTGAAAACTTTCTTCTTTATCTCAAAATTTTCCACAATAGCTTCAATGACCAGATCACAATCAGCCGCATCTTCCAGGCTGACCGAAGGCTTAATTCTTCCAAGGATTGCCTTTTTTTCATCCTCAGTCATTTTACCTTTGGAAACATTTCGGGATAAGTTTTTATCCATAACGCCAATACCCTTGTTAACCAGTTCCATATTTATATCATATTGGACAGTCTCCCAGCCGGTCTGTGCTGATACCTGAGCAACTCCGCCCCCCATTTGGCCTGCCCCAATAACCATAACTTTCTTTATTTCCATGCTAGCTTGCCTCCTTTTTTTCAAATAAGCTCAACATATTATCAGATCATTTTCTATGGCTCCACCTTGATTAACATGGCATCGCCCTGGGCATGACCTGAACATATGCCGCAAACTCCAATCCCCCCGCCGCGACGCCGAAGCTCATAGGCCAGGGTCATAACAATACGAGCACCGGTTGCACCGATAGGGTGTCCATAAGCAATCGCACTTCCGTTTACATTGACTTTTTCCATCATTTCTTCTTTAGTCATCCCCAAAATAGTCCGCGCACTAACCAGTACAACAGCAGCAAAGGCTTCGTTAATTTCTATAAGATCAACATCTTTGTAGGTCAAACCGTTTTGTTCCAGAACCTTCTTGATAGACAGTCCTGGCACTGTAGCAATATCCTTGGTAGGCTGTGATACCTCAGCATAATCTATTACGGAAAACAGCGGTTTCAGACCCAGTTCATCAGCCTTTTCCCTGCTCATCATTAAACAAACATCTCCGCCATCATTGACACCGGGAGCATTACCAGCTGTTACACTGCCAGGCTGACCGGTCACAGTGCTCTTGTGATTGAAAACCGGAGGCAGTTTGGCCAAACCTTCCATGGTAGTTTTGGGTCTCGGGCCCTGATCCTTTGACATAACATCTTTTCCCCTGTTAACAGCAACCGGGAATACTTCATCATCCAGTCTTCCTGCTTCCATTGCCGCAACCGCTCTCATCTGGGAGATAAAGCCCCATTCATCATTGTCTTCTCTGGTAAATCCGAATTCATCGGATGTTTCCGATCCATGTATAGCCATATGGCGGTTATAAAAAGCATCCCACAGGCCATCATAGACCATAAGATCAACACAGTCAGTATTAAGCAATCCCATCCGCTGTCCAAACCTCATTTTAGGAAGAGAATAGGGACAATTACTCATACTCTCCTGACCACCGGCTATTACAATCTCAGCTTTTCCCAGCATAATTGCCTGAATCCCCAGGTCTATGCTCTTTATTCCTGATGAACACACTTTATTAACCGAAATGGCAGGAACCGCTTCCGGTAATCCCGCAAGTATAGTAGCCTGTCGTCCAGGTATCTGACCGTTTCCGGCCGGTACGACCTGCCCCATATAAACATAATCAACATCCTCGGGTTTTACCTTCCCATTTGTTCGTCTCAGCACTTCCTTTATAGCCAGGGCACCTAGCTGTGGAGCATCATATTCCTTGAGCTGTCCTCCCACTACACCATAGGGAGTACGGCATGCTTCCACACATACAACTTCTCTGAAATTTTTGTAGATATTAGCAATTTTTCTGCCCATTCCTTCATAATTTGCTTTTCTTTCACCAAAGCCAGTAACTGCTATTTTCTTTGGATAATCCGCTCGTTTCATTTCCATTTTTTGCACAAATTCTGACATATATTTTTCCCCCTTTGTTTTCATATTTACTACCAAAAATTATCTCTCTCTTTCTCACCCCCTTAATATATAAGCTCCGGCAGATAATATCTGTCCGGAGCTCAATGGCCCTCTATACTTTGTTATAAGTATTTACATAATCAGCTTTTTTCGCAGTAATGGCATTAAGCACTGCCATCAACAAAAGCTAAAGATTATTCCACTGGAGACTACTGATCTTTGCTTCGCTGATACTTCAGCAGGATTCAATAAATTACGCAGACCCCGTATACAAAAAATCGAATCAATTACCACTGGAAATATATATTTGTTCTTCATATTGGGATGTTTTTTTATGCTCATCTATGTGAACCGTTAAATAGCCACAGCGAGGGCACTTGATTTGCAGTTCCCCACATTCCCGGTAACGGGCAAGCAGTTTTCTGCACCTGGGACACCTGAAATCTTTCACTTCTCCCACCTCCTAAAAACTCCCCTATAATACGCCAAAGCCCCGATACTATTCTGGAAGTCGGGGCTCAAAGGCTCTCATTATTTTTGTTCTATTAAGTTTTTTCGGACTTTCCCCCTTGGCCTGTCTTCCAAGCTGTTGCAAAAATAGTTGTTATGACCACATCGCAGGCATTTAACCTCCAATTCTCTACATTCCCTGTACCTTCCGAGTAGTTTATTACATTTCTGACACCGAAAATCTTTCAATCTCTCGCCACCCTTCAGCACGAACCTATAAGATAAACATGTTCAAAAATATAAACCCTCAAAAAATAATCGGTCTTTCGGAGCTCAATGGCTCTCATGGAACAATTAACATAAACAAAGCATATTGAATTTTAGTGATCTTTCCATTCCTTCTATATAATGGTAACAGTTGCCCTTAATATTACATTTATATTATCCATTTGGTTTTTTATGTTAGATTCTTTTCCGGACGAATTCCCCGATATATCAATTTTGTCTCTTGTAACAAATAACAAGCAATTTGTATGCCAAATAAAAAAAGGATATAAGATAAAGCTGAAAACAAGATGGATTTAGCACCTTGCCTTGTATCTTAATCCCTTAAGCTTCACAACGAATATCTTTTGAAAGGTGTGAAAATTATTCTAGTGCAATTGCTCTAAAAACTATTTATTGGTTAAAACCAAGTTCTTAAACTAACAATTGTTGCACCAAGGCAACAATTGTGACTTGTGCCAACACCTGTCTTTCTTTGTGTAAATAATTTACAAACCCGCCAATCATCAGCCTTTATACGATACGCAAAACCAGCGTTGCGATTAAGCAACGCCTGTTGTTCAGCGGCAACAAAACTGCCGGTTTCTTTTCTTATTTCTTCGATATCCCATATTTTGCTGCTTTTCTAACAACAGTAGAAGCATTTACCTTGAGTTCCCTTGCCATCTGCCGAGTTGTAGAATACTTGGCATAGACTCTTTCCAGAAGCTGTTTCTCAACACTTTCTACTGCCTCCTGCAGAGGAATAATTGATGAAACCATTACGTGAGAAACCGAAGGTTCGGCACCCTCACCCAGATATGAGGGCAAATCCTTAACATTTATAAGTTCTTTCGTTGTAATAACAACTAATCTTTCGATCAGGTTTTCCAGCTCACGAACATTACCAGGCCACTCATGCCTTATAAAGAGTTCAACTACATCAGGTGAAATTCTCTTATTAATTCTGTATTTACGATTAAATAATTGCAGGAAATGAACCACAAGAGATGGAATATCTTCTTTTCTTTCTCTCAGCGGAGGAATATAAACCGGGATAACATTTAACCGGTAATAAAGATCTTCCCGAAACTCTTTCTTTTTAACCATTTCAATAAGATTTCGGTTAGTTGCAGTCAGTATGCGGGCATCTACTTTGATAGATTTTCCTCCTCCCACCCGGGTTATTTCTTTATTTTGTAAAAAGCGAAGCAGTTTGACCTGTAAATTAAACGGCAAATCACCTATTTCATCCAAAAACAAAGTCCCATCTGCAGCCATTTCAAAATACCCTGCTCTTCCTTCTTTTTTAGCACCAGTAAAAGCACCGGATTCGTAACCAAATAACTCAGATTCCAAAAGGGTTTCAGGAATAGCTCCACAGTTCACTCTTATGAATGGTCCTTTATTTCTCTTGCTGTTATTATGAATAGTCTCAGCTATTAATTCTTTTCCTGTGCCTGATTCACCACTTATTAATATGGTGGAATCGAATTTTGCCAGTCTCATCACTATATCCAGAAGGTCTCTCATCTGTGCTGATTTTACCACCAGGGTTTGGGAACCCGTATACTGCAAACGCAAAGTACGCAACTGGTTTTCATAATGCTGTCTCAAACCCTGAAACTGTTCGAGTTTCTGCTTCAGCATGTTTAGTTCGGTAATATCCCTGACATTGGATACTACCCGGACTATATTCCCCTTTTCATCAAACACTGGATTTCCTGTCGCCAGGGTAGTTTTTCCAGCCTTAGTCTGCTGGATAATCGTCACCAATTCCTTCCTTTTAAGCACTTCCAGAGATACCGATTTGGATACTATTCCTTCCTCTTCAATTTGACTAACATTCTTACCCAAAAACTCCCGGCTATTGACGCCCATAATCATTTCAAAGGCCTTGTTTAAACGCAGGGTTTTGCCATTTCCATCAGTAATATATAATCCATCATATGAAGATTCAAATACAGCATCTAATTCCTCATTCAACTCCTTAATATGGCTCAGCTCCTCAGACAGTTTTTCCATTTCCGTTATGTTTTGAAGAACTGCTACCGCTCCAATAATTTTCCCATCCTTTTTTATGGGAGAACGGTTAGAGATATAATCACTGTCTTTAATGCGTATTCTCTGAAGAGGAGCTCCTCTTCCGGTCTCTATTACCTCCATAAGCCGGCTGCTGGGGATGACTTTCATTATGTCTTTTCCTTTTACTTCTTCAGCTTTGAAACCGAACATTTTTTCTGCCGACTTGTTAAAAACTTTTATCCTTCCTTTTTCATCCACAGAAAGTATCATATTATGGGTTGAATCAATAATAGTCTGCAGTTCATTATATATTTGGTGATATGAATCAAAGAAAACACTGGCCAGGTCAGTTCGAGTAATCATTCCGGTTATTTTATTATCATTATCTACGACAGGTAAACGTCCCAATTCCTTGTAAAGAATTTCCTCCACCTTATCATCAGGATGACCAATAAGTACATCACGCTTCATAAGGATCTCAATAGGAGTATTCATATCCAGTCCCTGTTCGATTGCCCGATAGACATGGGTTTTGGTGAAAAGCCCTATTATTTTTTCCCCTTCATCTACTACAGCTGCTCCATCTATGTCATTTTCAGCAAAAACATGTACTGCTTCTCGAATAGCTATATCAGGACAAAATACTATGGGATTGGAAGACATAATTTCTTTGAGTTTCATTTACATCACCCCAATGTTAAGATACCATAACTGTTCAGAATTTTAAAACAATTGTATTGTTATTCTCTTCACTAATTTTACAGTAATAAGTATAAAAGGGTTAGAGGGAGGAATAAGGAAGAGATGAGGGGTGAGGGCTGTATAAAAAAAAACGCGTTTCAGTATTCTGAAACGCATTTTAAAAAAGCTCATTTTACATCATTATTTTGACATTTACCGCCTTAAATACAGCAGTTACCGTATCACCTTCTCTTTTTCCCAGTTCTTTAAATCTATGTAGAGGCAACAATGAGCTCAGGTATTTGTCCCCCACTGCAACAGTCAAACAGGCAGCATAATCACCTTGGTTTATGTTCACCAGCTTGCCTGTAAGCCTATTAATAATTCCCCCTCTGGTATCAAAGTCCGGTTTTTTTTCTTGAACATCCTGCTTCACTATTGTGCTATGAGGCTGAGTCTCTTCCATTTCATAGTATTCATGATATATCTGACATTCTTCTTCGGTCCTGCCACAAACTCCACATGCTTCGCAGATTCTGCATTTCCAATATAAATCCTGCATCCCCTTCACCTCCTAAGCTGCATATTTTACTCTTCTTTCTATTTTATAACAATATGAAAAGCTGCGAAAGCAATTATTTTTTACTTTTCTGGCTTATTATCCCTTTGATTATTAAGATTCATAAAAGGGTTCCCCAATTGTTTACGGGTATTTTCCAGAACAGTCTGGAGAACAGGAATATCGCTGCTGTCCAGTATCGATTCCTCACCCTCACTGATTTTTTCTATGGTCTCTTCCACCGGCACCACCCTGAATTGTCTTTTTCCATTAATATAATAAGGATGTGAAAAAGTCGGAATATATGAAACCTCGTCCAGAATAGTCTCATCCTGTTCAAAATCCTTGCTAAACTTCATTTTTAAAACTATACCACTATTGCGTTCTATTCCTATCTGATGACCTATAAAGTTCCCCATGGAATATATTACAAACTTGTCCTTGTCATCAACCCGTATTATTTCCATGTTTTGAATCACATGCGGATGGCTTCCCAGGATCACATCAACTCCCGCTTCCAGGAATTCACGCGCCATCTTCATTTGTGCCTCACTGGCCTGGGGACTGTATTCCACACCCCAGTGCAGAACAAGTACCAGGATATCCACCTGTGGCCTGACATCTGCAATATCTGATAAAATCCTGTCCCTGTCCAGCATATTTACCAGGCAGGAGTGCTCCTGAGGAACCACAATACCGTTGGTTCCATATGTATAAGCAATATAAGCTACTTTCACTCCGCGAATATCTTTTATTAGAAATTTTTTACTGTCTTCCTCACTTTTGTAAACTCCCAGAGTATCCAAACCCGCATTTTGCAGCACCTCAATAGTTCGCAGAGCCCCTTTGTATCCACGGTCCATTACATGATTATTGGCAGTAACCACTAAATCAAAACCGGCATTTTTCAAAGCATCGGCCATAGCATCCGGGCTGTTGAAAGTCGGATAACCCGTATAACCTGAAGCTGGCCCGGCCATAGCTGCTTCAAAATCAATGGAACTGTAGTCCCCCTCTTCAATCAAATCCTTGACTTCGGTAAAAAAATGGTCAAAGCTATAAGTACCATCTTCCTGAAGCCCTGACCATATCTGCGTGTTATGCATAAGACAATCCCCGGCAGCAGTAAGAGTAATAGTCTCGGTTCTTGCTAAAGCTGCTTCCGATGGTTCAGGCATAACAAGAGCTGATACCGGCTCATTTTCACGGGTGAAAGCATAAATATTAATTGACAGGATTAGTCCCAAGCCGGTAAATAATAAAAAGATCGCTGTACGTTTAAGCAAATTACCCACTCCAAAATAATGAATATATAATAAAAAGGAAAACAATTAATTGTTTTCCTTTTTATTATACAACTAAAATTTAACAAATAATAAATTTATATAAGGATTTTGTATTATTAGTTTTTTTCGTATCATCAGGCATTTATTTTCGTACTGTCATCCTGAGGCAAAGCTGATGAATCTTAAAATTCACCCTTTGGGCACTACTGATGTTCGCTTCGCTCAACAATTAAGGCAGCTTCGCTTAGGCTCAGAACGACAATGACGGATTGGGATTTTTGAATTATGCAAGAATCTCAGTTGAATAAATACAGTTTTTTACTGCTTTTATGGTTCGAGAAGCAAGCGGTATTCTACCCCGGCTTTTTCTTCTTTGACCTTGTAGCCGCTGTTTTTAGCCAATCTGCTTACATTTTCTTTCGATACCTCGGTCTCCAGTAAAACCATGATTTGCTGACCGGGATTCTGTTCTATAGCTTGTTTTGTCTGCACAACCGGAATCGGGCAAGATAAACCGCGAACATCAATTTCTATCATAATTTTCATCTCCTTTTCTCCAATAATCAAGTCTTTTCTACCCAGGAATCCAGCTTATCCTTAAATACTTCCGGTAAATACCGAATGAGCTCGCCAACCAATGTAGCTGGATTGGCCTCTGCCATCTGACCGGCAAACCGGTTAGCCCTGGCACTGATTAAGGCGGCCTGCTCCATTGGATATCCTGCATGAACAAATGCTGAAAGCATTCCGGTAATGGTATCCCCGGTTCCCCCAATACATTCAATTTCCGGAATATCCGGTTCATTGACCGAAGCAATAATATTACCCTCCAGAGCAATATAATCGCATTCACCCTTCACCAGCAATAATCTGGCAGCCGCATTATTTGCATAAGCCTTTTTTATTAGTTCAGGCACCCTGGAAGAATCTGTTTCGAACAAATGCCGGCTTATATAGGCAGGATGCTCAGCCTCAGGATCTGCCAGGAAAGCAATTTCCGAGGCATCCGGGGTAAAGATATCAAATTTCCCGGCCAGTCCAGCCGCCTTGGCTGCATACATGGAAGCAGCATCAGCAATCAGCACAGGCCTGGTCCCACATTTGTCAACCACAGCTACCAGCTGTTTCATTAACTGAATAATTGGTAAGCAATAGTGCAAAGCCAATACTCGTGCTGATAAACTCTCCAGATTCTCGATTAAATACCGGTAAATAAGTCTGCTTCCCTTTCCGTTACCAATATCACCTGCCAGTACTACATGCGGGGGTTCAATATCGAGAAAACTGCTTACCTCCAGGGCTGCGCTTATCATGGCAGCGGTTCCCTGTGTCGGAGGAATATCGTTCCCATTCACCGATAGGAATCCCCCGTTCTTTTCAACCTTACCCTCTATCAGCGGCAGGTCTGCTATTGGAATTATTCCAGCTATGAGCAGCATTCAATTTCCTCCCTTTTCCACAGGGAAATACATTCTTCCAAAGCACGGTCCAACATCAAAGCGCAAAGAGTATAACTGATATCTTTGGGATATGGTACCTCGGTCAATTTTTTACCCAGAAACTGCAGATGCAAATAGGGAATATCCGGGCATCCGCCTCCTGAAGTATTTACAATTCGGCCGCTTTGTTTATCATAAGTGATTTTCATATTAGCGGCTTTAACCATAATATGCTTTTCATAATACTGTACTTTTACTATCTGCAGCAGTTCCCTGCTTCCTTCCAATGGTAAAATATGCACGTATGGTACGGCATCTGATAATATTCTCTCAAGCAGCGGTTTCTCCACCAGGTTTATGGCTACAGCAAGGTCACATCCCTTTCTAAGGGCTGGCGGCGGAGCTACCAGTTTGCATTCCAGGCCGTTTCCCTTTACTATCTTCTCTGCTTTAATAGCATCTTCAAGAACATTGAAAATCACTATCCCATTAGCTTCAAAACCCCCGTGTACGTCTCCTGCCAGCTTATCGCCCGAGCTATTCAGGCGGTTTTTTACTTTATCCCAGAACACTTCATACACCCCATTTTTAGCCCAAAATAATATTTTGTGTACATTTACTGTCCTATACTGGCTCCGGCCTCAGTATCCTTTCTGGCAGACAGCACAAGTTTGTCACACATGCTAAAACCTACAAAACAAGCAAAAACCAAACCAATTATCACAGCAACAGGTCCAAAAGACCCCGGCCCTGCACCGCTTGAAGCCAGGGTGAAATTATGGGCAAATGCCGCCCCGGCAATCATTCCCAGAATAGTAATCCCGGCATCGGTATCTCCTTCAGAAGACAGGATGGTCTGCCTCAGGGGACATCCCCCTAAAAGTGTTGCGGTAAGCCCGGCAAGAACCATTCCCAAAAAGCTCCACAATTGATTGGTATGGGCAACCGGTTGCCCCTCAAAACCAATGTTTATACTGCCGGTTATTGCATTAACCAGCACTGCCCCGATGAAACAGGCGGCGATTCCGCTAAAAAGATAAGTGTCTTTAACCAGGAAAAGGTCTCTCCATCCTCCAACAAAGCACATCCTTGTCCTCTGGGCAAGAAAGCCAATAATTAAACCAACTGCCAGGGAAATTCCCAGAGGAGCAAACATAGAGCCCGGGCCCTGTTCACTGTAAAGAATAAAAGCCGGTTTAGCAATGGCCAGTAAAAGCAGTCCTATCATCAATATCGGCATTATCCAGCCTGCCACAGCCTTGCCAGGGTTTGCTCTTCCAAGATTGAAACCCCGCTTAAGAAAATAAATCCCTATTAAAGCCCCAACAACAACTCCAGCCAGAGCAGCAATCGCGTTAAGGTCTCCACCCGCAAGACGTAAAACAGCTCTTACAGGACAGCCTAGAAAAACCAGGGCTCCGATCATAAAAAACGCTCCCAGCAAAAAGCGAAGCAGCGGGGATGAACCCCCACGGGCACGGAACTCCCCGAAGACCAGTGCAGCAATTAAAGCTCCCAGAGCTATTCCCATAATCTCAGGTCGCAGGTACTGAACTACCGCCGCCTGGTGAAGGCCCAGCGCACCTGCAATATCCCGGTAAAAGCAGGCGATACAAACCCCCATATTGGCCGGGTTACCCAGTTGACTCATGTAGGCCGCCAGAGAACCGACCAGCAGTCCGGCAATGATCATGATTGTTTTTCGATTCATTAGTTCTCCATTCCCCCTTTTTTAATATATTTCTTAATATTATATTATAATTATAATAAACATCGGTTATTTTTTCAATATTTTTTATTATATTTGTGATAACCTGCAGTAATTGTAAAATTTCATTTACTCCCCAAATCATCAGACATATTATTATATGTTTTAATAAATTAATTTTATTTATTTTAGATGTCATTGCTTTGTGTGCAAAAAAATAGACATGGAAGAACCAGGTCCAATTTCTATTCTTTATTATATTTGACTGTTTTAAATAATTAAATAATTCAACTCGTCATTCTGCCGTTAGCAAAGCCATCTCAATCGTGAGCGAAGCAAACATCAGTAGTGAACGGAAAGTGAATCCGAGTTCCTTCGGCGTTGCCTCAGGATGACAGTACTTAAACTCGCCTGATGTACAGGAAAATTAATTATGCAAAATCTTCATATTGTCTTAATCCAGGCTGATTTTGGCCAGCTTGCCTTTGCGATATTCCTGAAGGAGCATTTTACAGGTTTTGTCCAGGTCCAGCTCTCCTCCTTTGAGCAGATGTCCCCTTTTGCGGGAGATAGCTTCGAGGAGCTCTGTATTACTCTTTTCTATATCCTGTATCCTATACTTTTCTGTCAGGGTTTCCGGTGATTGCCTGATTAAAACCCTGAGCAGGTATAAAGCCACTTCATATTCGTCATAGGCATTTTCACCCACAATATTGAGCAGAGCCATTTTCAGGCCCTGTTCTTCTTCCTCTATCTTCGGCCACATTAATCCAGGAGTATCCATCAGTTCTATATCCTCACGAACCCTCACCCACTGTTTGCCCCTGGTTACCCCAGGTTTTGCTCCGGTCCTGGTCATTTTCCTGCCCACCAGGCAGTTTAGAAATGTTGACTTGCCAATATTTGGTACGCCAACAACCATAAGCCGTGCAGGCCTTTTTCTACGGCCTTTCTTCAGCAAAGCTTCCGCCTCTTCACGGAAGGCATCTCTTACACTGAGCAGTACTTCCCGGGAACCTTTGCCGCTGAGGGAATCCATGGCTACTGCAGTCTTGCCTTCCTGCCTGAACCTGCGAATATATTCCCGTGTAGCTGCCGGAGACGCCAGATCCATTTTATTCAGGATAAATACTATCTTCTTTTTCCGGGCTATTTTCTCCAGTTCAGGATTCCTGCAGGAAAAAGGAGCTCTGGCATCCAGCAATATCACTACAATATCTACCAGTTTAATACTTTCCTCTATTTCCTTTTTAGCTTTCACCATATGTCCCGGATACCAGTTAATACTCAATATTATAACCTCCATACTCTATGCAAAAAGAAAATCTAAAACAATAAAAGAAAGTTTATCATATGGTGACTCTTGCATAAAATAAAAAAATTCAACTTGTTGTTCCAGGCGTCAGCGAAACACCTTAATCGTGAGCAAAGCAAACATCAGTAGGGCCCGACGGGTAAATCTTAAGATCCTTCGGCTTTGCCTCAGGATGTGTACTACAATACTTGCCTGATGATACGGAAAAACTAATTATACAAAATCCTCATATAAGTTATCAGAACTAACAATATAAAAAAAGAGAATACCCTCAAGGCATTCTCCTCAGAGCGTCCAAAAAGTCGAATCTCTGCGTCATTAGCAAAAACTGCTTAATCAACGTACCGTGTACGCCTCAATCGCAGCTTTTGCTAATTCCCGGACCTTCGCCTTTTTTGCTCGCTCTTCTTCTTATTATTTACTGGGTTAAAATCTGCCCTT
>JAHDSE010000140.1 GCA_018432955.1 Syntrophomonadaceae bacterium | reverse complement strand
GTTTTTGCGATTAATGCAGTTGTTTTTAAAAGTACAATTTTGGTGTATATTATTAAGGTACATATATTTGCGAATACTGGAGGTCATATGGGTTTTGAAATATATCCATCGACTTGGATAATTGAAGTGAGCATATCAAGCAAGACATGGATATAAATGGGGAAATCATCAAACAGGTAATATGCAGACTCTGGAGTTCCAGTCATTGGATGATGTCAGCATATTTCCGCGAATTCATTAATAGGGCGACTTAACACGGGAAAGGAGAGTAGCTTTTGGGAGATGAACAGGGGAAGCTGGAAATAATTGCTTCCAGAAACTTTCCAGCCAATGATATGCTTGTTTATGTTATTGATTTCCTAAACAAGAATTTAAAAGATAAAAAAATAATGTTCGGTCTGGTAAAGGATAAAGAAAAAAATGAGATGACAATAAATATCTATGAATTCTAAATCAGGGAGTGAATTATGAGCAGGGAAGTAAGAGAATTTATCAAAGAAACGGTCAGTATAATTGTTATTGCCTTTATCCTGGCAATGATATTAAGACATTTTGTTGTGGAGGGCAGAATTATTCCAACACCTTCAATGGTACCCACTATACAAATAAAGGATCGGGTTATGGTTTGTAAATTCATTTATTATTTCAAAGATCCTCAGCGGGGTGATATAGTGGTTTTTGATCCTCCAGAGGTTATACATAGTGATGACGATTATATCAAGAGAGTTATTGGATTGCCCGGGGAAACAGTTGAAATGAAGAACGGCAGAGTGTATGTGGACAACAGGGCTCTTAATGAACCCTACTTACCGGAAAGCTTGAATTATAATTACGGCCCGGTAACAGTACCACAGGATGGCTTGCTGGTTCTGGGGGATAATCGCAATCACAGTTTTGATAGTCATATGTGGAATGCCTGGTTGACCCAAGATCGTATAAAGGGCAAAGCCTTTATGACATACTGGCCCCTGAACCGTATTAAATTACTCGAACGGGAGGTTTCCATTGAATGAGAATCCTCTTGACCAATGATGATGGTATTCATGCCCGGGGAATAAATGCTCTGCTTAAAGAATTATGCTCTATGGCTGAAATCTATGTGGTTGCTCCAGACAGGGAAAGAAGCGGAACCGGTCATTCCATTACGGTGTTTGAGCCAATAAAGGCATCCCGGGTTAAACTGCCCGGAGTCAAAGCAGGGTGGGTAATTGCCGGCACGCCCGTAGATTGTGTCAAACTGGCAGTGGCCAGGTTAATCAGGGAAGAACTGGACCTGGTAGTTTCAGGTATTAATCACGGTCCCAATCTGGGAACCGATGTACTATATTCAGGGACAGTGTCTGCTGCTGCCGAGGGAGTAATAATGGGAGTACCTTCCATAGCAGTTTCTCTTAATTCACATTCAGATAAAATGGATTTTGACTTTGCTGCCCGCTTTGTCAGGAAAGCGATAAAAACGGTTATGAAAAAGGGGATGGAAAAAGATACTCTGCTTAATATAAATATTCCTTTTCTACCGCCCCAGGAGATAAAGGGTATGCGTATAAGCAGTCTGGGAGTGAGAAACTACAATAATCTTTTTGAAGAAAGACAGGACCCCAGGGGAAACACCTATTACTGGTTAGGTGGTGGCGTGGTCAAGGAAGAACAAAAGGAAGACAGTGATGTATTAGCTGTTCAGGAAGGATATATCAGTATCACTCCTATTCATCTCGACCTTACCGATTATAGGCTTATTGAGGAGTATCGGAAAACTTTTTCAGAATACCTGGCCAAGCCTGATTTGGGAGATTAATTATGCTGGCTTTTAGTCTTGTTTTAAACAGCCTGATCTTTTTCCTGGTATTGAACTGGTCCTATCTGAAGGAAAAAAGAGAAAATCCGGATTACCCAGATAAACCGATCAGCAAACTTGTTTTTTTCCCCCTGGCTCTGGGTATTGTCTTTACTTTAATAGTAGACCTTTTTAAAGGCATCATGGTTTATCAGTTAATCTTTTTTGTAATAGCGGCTATTCTTCTTTACTGGATATTCTATGTGCTTAAAAAATAAATAAAAAGCTTTTGCTACTTTAATGAAATTATAGTACCATTTTTAACAGCTACAGAAAAAATGAGGAGGTTATTTAATGAAGGTTTATCCAACTGCTAAGATTCGCAATATTGCTCTTGTTGGCCATGGAGGTACGGGGAAGACTTCACTGGCAGAAGCAATGATTTACAATACAGGGGCTACCAAGAGGTTGGGCAAAGTTGACGATGGTAATACGGTAGCTGATTTTCTTCCTGAAGAGACAAAAAAGAAGATTACCATTAGTACATCATTGATTCCCTGTGAGTACAGGGATCATAAAATAAATATTTTGGATACACCAGGCTATGCAGACTTCTATTTTGAAGTTGTAGGCGCATTAAAGGTAGTGGATAGTATGCTCGTAGTGCTGTCTGCAGCAGCTGGAGTCGAAGTCCAAACAGAGATCGTATGGGATGATTATCCTGCCATGCCCAAAATAGCCTTTATTAATAAAATGGATCGGGAAAATGCGGATTTTTATAAAGTCCTGGATGAAATGAAATCTACTTTTACCGATAATATAGTACCTGTACAGATTCCTATAGGAGCAGAAGATAATTTCCGGGGAGTAGTTGACCTGGTTAAAATGAAGGCTCTGATTTTTGAAGCAGGGACAGGAAAACTAAACGAGGAAGATATCCCGGCGGAAATGATGGACGAGGTAGAGACTTATAAAGAAGAATTAATTGAAGCCGCAGCTGAGGCCAATGACGATTTACTCACGAAATATCTCGAAGGGGAAGAACTGAGCGATGAGGAAATTAAGGCCGGTATCAAGGAAGCAGCTGCCAATGGTTCAGCAGTATTTGTATTTTGTGGTTCAGCTCTTAATAACATTGGGGTAGCGAGTCTAATGGACTTTTGTGTTGACTGTAGTGCAACACCAGATAGTAATGCTCTGGTGGAAGGCAAAGACCTGGAAAGTGAGCCTCTTGCAGCACAGGTATTCAAAACTATAGCTGACCCTTATATCGGCAGATTGACAATGTTCCGCATTTTTACAGGCCAGATGAAAGCAGACAGTGTTGTTTACAATGCCAACAAAGAAAAGGATGAGAAAATAGCCCAGCTGTTAATCATGACCGGCAAGGAACAGGCTGCGGTTCCTGAAGCGTTTCCTGGCGATATAGTTGCTGTGGCTAAATTGGCAGTTACCACTACAGGTGATACCCTGACATTAAAGTCGAATCCTGTAACAATGGAGGCCATTCAGTTTCCTGAACCGACCTTGAGTATGGCTATAGAGCCCAAGAGCAAAGGGGATGAGGATAAACTCAGCGGAGCCATACAGAGGCTGCTGGAAGAGGATCCGACAATAAGTGTTCAGAAAAACACCGAAACCAAGCAGACTATTTTAAAAACTATGGGGGATACTCATGCAGATATCCTGATAGACAAGTTATCCAGGAAATTTGGTGTGGATGTAGTAAGCAAAGAGATGAAAATACCTTATCGTGAAACTATACGGTCGATGGTGCAAACCGAAGGCAAACATAAGAAACAGAGTGGCGGACATGGTCAATACGGTCATGTGTGGATAAAATTTGAACCTTTGGCAGAAGGAGATTTTCAGTTTGAAGAAAACGTATTTGGCGGATCAGTACCCCGGCAGTATTTCCCGGCAGTAGAAAAGGGCCTGATTGAAGCCATGGAAGAAGGAGTCCTGGCTGGTTATCCGGTAACCAATTTAAAGGCTACTCTCTATGACGGTTCCTATCATTCAGTTGACTCTTCAGAAATGGCATTCAAAATGGCGGCCAGGCTGGCTTTCAGAAAAGGTGTGGAAGCTGCCAAACCGGTTCTTTTGGAGCCCATTATGAATGTGGAAATTGAAGTCCCGGATACCTACATGGGTGATATTATTGGGGATTTGAACAGCAAACGCGGCCGGGTTCAGGGTATGGAACCGGCAGGCAGAAAGCAAATGATCAAGGCTCAGGTACCTCTGGGAGAAATGGCCCGCTATACCATTGATCTTAAATCAATGACTCAGGGACGGGGCAAATTCAGAATGGATTTCTCTCACTATGAAGAAGTCCCCGCTCAAAATGCCGAGAAAATAATAGAAAAAGCCAGGCAGGAAAAAGAAGAAAAATAGAATGGGATATTTGAAACCGGTGATCTCATAACCGAATCTAAAGCCCACTTATTAAGCCAAATAAATAAGCGGGCTTTTTCATACTTGGGGGGTGCTTTCTGCTACCTGCCCCATCTCCCAGGCCCCGGAAAGAATGAATTATCTTGCCTGTCATCTTGATTCAGGAAAAAATAATACTGGTCTTTTTGAGTGTCAGCTATCTTGTCCAATAAATGGCTTATTAGACAATAGCCTGTGTAATTGCTGGCAATAGTTGAAGCAATTACTGCAATTATATAATAGCTATTTTCCGTTTTCACCAGACCATATAAGGATATTTCCAATAATATAACTGAAAAAAGTAACAAAAAAAATGCTAATCTTTCCTTATTCAATATCTTAAGCTCCTGACTTTGTTGCTATAATGATTATTGCCCGATAGCAGGGATTTAATACACTATGAAAAACCGGAGTCCTGATATTCATGTGCGCAGTTTTGCCTGGCAGGCATCAATCTGTTAATATATAAAGAGGTAATAGAGGAAGTAAAATCCAGGGAGGGATATCTCAGGCATATCTGAATACTGTACGGGAAAGCCTGATATAGTATTCAGGGGTACTGAGAATGAATATGCAAGATAAAATTATTGGCCTGAAAAATTTGTCACTTTTTAACCTGAGTCTCGAAACGCTGGTAATTGCCGTATTGATTTTTCTTTTCTTCCTGTTGCTGCGAAAGGTATTTACCAGATATGTTTTTCACTGGATGTTAAAGCTAACGTCAAAAACCGACAGTGATTTTGATGACAGGTTGTTACAGTCCATTGAAAAACCCATAAGAACGTTGTTTATTGTATTGGGTATTTACTTTGCTTTCAGATATGCTTCTGATAGCGTTTCAGTCAATCAGAACATAAGCAGTTTATTTCGCTCAGCTCTGATAATTCTAATTACCTGGGCTATATACGACCTGAGCGGCAGTCAATCATTTATTTCAGGTAAATTGAGGCAAAAATTAAACATTGACAACATCCTGATGTCGTTTTTTTCCAAGGTAATCAGGTTTGTGATAATAGCTATGGCTCTCGTTATCATTGCTCAGGAATGGGACTATGATGTCAATGGTTTTATTGCTGGTCTTGGCCTGGGGGGGTTGGCTTTTGCCCTGGCTGCCAAGGATGCTTTAGCCAATATTTTTGGGGGAATAGTAATTATTATGGAAAAACCTTTCCTTATAGGTGATTGGATAAACACTCCTTCTGTAGAAGGCCATGTTGAAGATATTACTTTCCGCAGCACGAAAGTCAGATCTTTTAATCAATCACTGGTAACGGTACCCAATTCAACGTTGGCCAATGAAGCTATTACCAACTTCACCCGTATGGGCAAGCGCAGGATTACCTTTCACCTGGGACTTACCTATGGTACATCCCGTGAACGAATGGAAAAATGCGTACAGGAGATTAAAAAAATGCTGGTAAATCACCCTGGTGTGCATCCTGAGACCATATTTGTCTTTTTTGAGACATTCAATGACAGCAGCCTGGATATTTTCCTTTACTTCTTTACCAATACTACAGTTTGGGAGGAATTCTTAGCAGTTCGTCAGGATATAAATTTAAAAATAATGGAAGTAATGGAAAACGTAGGAGTTTCAGCGGCATTTCCCAGCCGCAGCATCTATTTTGAAAATCCCCAGGTGGTACATAATATGAGCGACAATGATTTACTTGAGGAGTCAAAGTAAGATTAACAAAATTGCCGGGCAGCCAGCGGGGGTTTCGTTTGTCATGTTCAGCATATGTGCCGTTACCATAACGGGGAGCCTCGTGTGCTTAAGCCCACTTGGGTCCGGTCTTACCAACATTAAAGGCAATCATGCTGTCACCCTATAAAGTCTCGATATATTATATATGTAGTCACAGTATCTAACGCCTTTATCTCCCCTGCGCTAAGCTTAATCCCACAAGTCTACCCGCTATGGACAAAGTATCTTGTTCAATTGGGGTGCCCAGGCGAGTGCAAAAATAACTAAGAGCGGTATAACTATAGAACTGAACCTTTTTTTACTCAATTATGCCTGTATTAATCAGCTTTGGATCATGGGAGAACAGCACCCGGGCTCCTCGGGATTCCAGCTTTTTTATTCCCGGTACTGATTCAGACTGCCTCTTTCCAGTTTCCTGCTCAGAAAACCACTTATTTATTCTCTCAGCAAGATCCTTCTTCCAGAACATGTCTTTTCCGGGCCCTGTTTTGAGCCTTTCCCATGTGTCAGGGGAAAGGTCTTCCCACAATGAAGTATAATCAAAAAGAAGGTCACCACCCAGTATTACCGGACCAGACCGAGTATTTATTTCCACAGCCTGGTGGCCGGGGGTATGGCCCCCGGTAAAAAGCAAATTGATTCCAGGTCTTAATTCAATATCTCCGTTGACCAGCCTTAGCTGAGATAGAAGTGGCAGCCAGTGTTCCGGATGGTAGGCGGTCTCCTTTTTAGTCTCCAGTTCTGTCAATGTCTTGAACTCGGCAACCTGCACAAAAAAATGAGCATTGGGAAAGTATTTCATTCCACCGGTGTGGTCCCAGTGCAGATGGGTTATTATCACCGTTGAAATATCTTCGGGCTGGTATCCATGAGCAGACAAAGCCAGGGGAAGAAGGTCTTTTTCTTCTCTTTGAAAGCTGGCATGAGGAGGAAATCCCCAGATATATTTTTCATCAAAGCCGGTATCTACAAGCAAAGCTTTCTCGTTTTCGTCTATAAGAAGAAAAACCAAACTTGGGCTATTGCGGATTACCGGATTGAAAGGAAAATCATTTTGCCGAACACCGAAAATTCCTGCAAAGTCGATTGAAAATGAACCGTTAAAGACTGGTATTATTTTATAATACAAAGCAATTCTCTCCTTGTTTACCTTAATTCTTATAGTATAGTCTTTTTTCCGGAATATTTACAGAAACAACTAGACTGTATTTTTTTTGTTACTCACAAATATTCTGTAGAAAAAGGAAAACATTTGCAGGAGTAATGAATAACTATGTAGAAAAAACATTAATTAAGCTAAGCAGTCTATGGTTTTATTGCCTTTTCTGGCTATTTCTATATATTATAGAAAAGGAAGGGAAGACTTCGAATATGGAACAAGTTGATGAGAAGATCGAAAACAATCAAGGTAAATACCGCAATAATTTCGATATTGAGTTAGCCCTTATGGAGAGTGAAGCTAAATTTCGTGCTCTGGCAGAAGCAGCCCCGGCCCTAATTTTTGTTTATCAGGATACAAGTATTCGCTATGTAAATACCTGCTTCCAAAAAGTAACTGGCTACAGTGAAGAAGAATGCCTGAATATGAAGTTCTGGGAATTCCTTCATCAGGATTGTCAGGAAACAGCAAAAAAAAGGGGATTGGCGCGCCAGAAGGGGGAGAAGGTACCCAGTCGATATGAAATAAAAGTATTTGGCAAAGGCGGTCAGGAAATCACCGGGGATCTATCAGTAAGCCGAATAGAGTTTGACGGTAAACCAGCGGTAATCGGACTAATTCTGGACACCAGTGAAAAGAAAAAGAGAGAAAAAGCCCTGCAGGAATCTGAGATTCTGTACCGTACTATTTTTGAAACTACTGGGACTGCCATGATGATCTTTGGAGAAGATATGCGAATATATTTGATAAACAGGGAATTTGAAAAATTGTCCGGGTATTCCCGGGAAGAGGTGGAAAACAAAAAATTATGGACAGAGTTTGTTGTAGAAGATGATATAAATAAAATGAAAGATTTCCATAGGAAACGAAGAATTGACTCTGTTAATGCTCCGGCCAATTACGAATTTCGATTTCTTGACCGATGGAAAAATATCAGAGATATTTACATTACCGTGGACATAATTCCTGGAACAGCCAAGTCGGTTGTCTCATTTATGGACATAACAAAGCGCAACCGGGCGGAAGAAGAAATACGGTATTTGAGTTTTTACGATAAGCTGACAGGCCTCTATAACCGTGCTTTTTTTGAGACTGAATTAAACCGTCTGCACACTGAAAGGCAGTTGCCTTTGAGCTTGATTATGGTAGATATTAATGGATTAAAACTAATAAATGATGCCCTGGGATATCGCGAAGGAGACAAAATCCTGAAAGAGATTGCCGAAACATTAAAACAATTCTGCCGCCAGGAAGATATTATTGCTCGTTGGGGTGGGGACGAATTTATTATTCTTTTGCCGGGAACTGATTATAAGGCGGCATCTGCTGTTTTAAAAAGGATCCAAAAGGCTGCCAATAAAAATAGGGTTGATTTGCCACTTCAATTCAGTATTTCTCTGGGAATGGCCAGCAAAAATTCTCTTACTCAGAATATGCGCGAAGTGATTAAAGAAGCTGAAGACAATCTCTATCGTAACAAGTTGTTTGATACCAGAAGTGTTCGTAGTTCGTTTGTTTTTTCCCTGGAAAAGACCCTCTGGGCCAGGAGTCATGAAACCAGGGAACACTGCTATCGGCTACAGAAGATGGCTGAAGGAATCGGAAAGGAACTGGAGCTCCCGGAGAGTGAACTGGATAAGCTGAAGCTTCTTTCTGCTTTACATGATATAGGAAAGATCGCTGTACCCAACAGTATACTGGACAAAGCCGGTAAATTGAGCCCAGAGGAATGGCAAATCGTCAAGAAACACCCGGAAACCGGTTACCGGATTGCTCTCAGTTCTCCGGAACTTATTCCCATAGCTGATGGCATTTTGAAACACCATGAGCGCTGGGATGGAAAGGGTTATCCATTAGGTATTAAAGGGGAGGAAATACCATTATTATCTAGAATTATTGCCCTGGCTGATACCTATGATGTAATGATTCATGGAAGGCCTTACAGAGAAGCAGTCAGTCAGGAAGAAGTCCTGAACGAGATCCGGAGTTGTGCCGGAACCCAGTTCGATCCAGAGCTGGCCCAATTATTTATTATGCTGGTATCCAACAATATTCATTAAAAGAAGAAAAAGGATCGGTCATTGATACATTATTATTAAGAATAATCTGTCTCACTGAATATATATTTTTTCTATATTTTACTTGCAGGAGAAGAGTTAATACAAACCAGGTCATTGGTGCCGAAAGGCACCTTTTATTATTCTGATACAGTATTTAGAAGAGAAAAAAATTGTATTTTGGGAAATACTAATAGTACCAGTGCAATTTATATCTGGGAGCGGTAGTTTATGAGAGAGTATGTGAATAAATCTTTAATCTTGCTACTGATAGTCTTTTCTCTTATTATGGCCTGGCCGACTGCAATTTGTAGCGAAGAGGAAGAGCCGGAGCATATAGTATACACAGTAAAGGTGGAAAACACGGTTACCGCAGCCACAGCCCAGCATATAAAGCGGGGGATAAAATTGGCTGAAGATCATGGGGCCAGTGCACTGGTACTGTTGATTAATACCCCTGGAGGACTGGTAACACCAACACTGGAAATTATACAGGATATATCTGCTGCCAGAGTTCCGGTTATCAGCTATGTCAGCCCCAGGGGGGCCATTGCGGCTTCGGCGGGTACTTTTATTTTGCTGGGCGGTCATCTGGCGGCAATGAGTCCGGGTACGACCTGCGGGGCTGCCATGCCGGTAAATATAAGCAATCCTCTCGATAATCCCCAGGCTGCAGACCAGAAAACCATTAATTTCCTGGCCGGACATATGAAGAGCATTGCGGTAGAAAGAGGACGCTCCGGTGAACTGGCAGAGAACTTTGTAAAAGAAAATCTGACATTAAATTACCATGAAGCATTTGATAATGGAATGGTAGACATAGTAGCCGCTGACCTCAAAGAACTGCTGATTAAGATCCATGGTAGGGAGCTTATTGTTAACCAGGAAACAAAGAACATACTTACTGATGAAGCCCGGGTAATAGAGCTGGAAATGTCTCGTGATGAGAAGTTTATCAATATACTGGGTAATCCAATGCTGGCTATGATTTTGCTGATGCTGGGTATATATGGTTTGATAATCGGCTTTTCTTCTCCGGGGTTTTTCTTCCCGGAAGTACTGGGGTCTCTAAGCCTGATTCTTGGTCTTTACGGGCTGGGCCTCTTTGAAACAAACCTGACTGCTGCTTTATTGCTCGTTCTTGGAATAGGCTTGCTGCTTGCAGAGGTATTTACACCGACTTATGGAATACTGGGTGTGGGTGGAGTGATTGCTATTATTTCTGGAATTATGTTTTTCCCTGTTGAGCCTATTATGCCTCTTAGCTGGTTTAATGATCTAAAAATTATGGCTTTGGGGCTGGGATTGATAAGTGCTCTTTTCTTATCAATTGTATTAATGGGTATCCTGCGCCTTAGAAAGCTCAGAATAGCACATGATGACAGGGAATTTATCCGCCAGGCGGGAACAGTTGTTGGTGCCCTAAAACCTTATGGGCAAATAAAGGTACAGGGTGAAATATGGCAGGCCCTTTCAAAGAACGGCACGAGCATTGCTATTGGAGAAAAAGTAAAGATTATAGAGAGGCAGGGTATTCTCTTAATAGTTGAGTTATCTTCTGCTGAGGAAAAGGACGACTAAAGCCAAGGAGGATGCAAAAATGGATTTGATAGCTGTGATTATTAACTGGGCAGTAATTATTGTCATTGCAGTTAGCATACTGGGTATGGCAATCAAGATTATTCCTGAATATGAAAGGGCGGTAGTTTTTCGCCTGGGGAGACTGGTAGGGGTCAGGGGACCGGGGCTGATATTTATCATTCCAATTATTGACAGAATATTTAGGATTTCGCTCAGGGTTATAGTATTTGATGTTCCGCCACAGGAGGTTATTACCAGGGACAATGTTACCTGCAAGGTAAATGCAGTGCTTTACTACCGGGTGCTCAGTGCCGATAAGGCCATAGTAAATGTTGAGCAATTCCATGAAGCTACCAATCAGTTGGCTCAGACTACTCTCAGGAGTGTTGTGGGTACGGCTGATCTTGATGAGTTGCTGTCCGAAAGAGAAAAGCTCAACCAGACCATACAGCAAATAGTTGATGATGCTACTGATCCCTGGGGCATAAAAGTTACTGCAGTAGAAATCAAGGATGTGGGATTGCCGGTGGAAATGCAAAAGGCAATTGCCAAGCAGGCCCAGGCGGAAAGGGACCGGCGGGCTGCAGTTATTCAAGCAGAGGGTGAACGGCAGGCGGCAGAAAAGCTGGCTGAAGCCTCGGAAATATTGAGTGCTCGCAGCGGCGGTCTTACCCTGAGAATGCTGCGTTCGCTTTCTGAAGTATCTAACTCACAAAATACAACTATACTTTTCCCATTGCCTGTAGAAATAAAAAAACTACTGGCAGATTCCGATTAGTGGGGGACTCGGGGTGCAAGTCCCCGGGTCTACTCGACCCCCCCGGATCGCGTGTCTCCACGTGTCCCCCTCGCCCTGTGTCTCCCCGTGTCTCCCCGCCCGTGTCCCCGCGTGTCTCCCCGCCCGTGTCCCCGCGTGTCCCCGCGTGTCCCCCTCGCCCTGTGTCTCCCCAATAAAAAATATTTGCTGCTTTCTTGCTCAAGTTCTTCCGCAGGTATATTATGTAGTAGTATTACTTTGGTATATTTGTCTTCGGGAGGAAAATGAATGAGCATAGATATACAGGAAACAATCTCCAGAGAATTATCCATAGTACTTGCAAAAGTGAGCAAAACCGTCCAGCTTTTGGATCAGGGTAATACCATACCGTTTATTGCCCGCTACCGTAAGGAGATGACTGGTGAGCTGGATGAGGCGCAGATAAGAAATATCGATGAACGTTTGAAATATTACCGTAAACTGGAAGAGCGAAAAGCAAGTATTCTAAAGACCATTGAAGAACAGGGTAAACTCACCCCTCAACTTGAAGAGAAAATTGGACGATGCAGCGATGCCAGTGAATTGGAAGATCTTTATCTGCCTTTCAGGCCCAAAAAGAAAACCAGAGCTTCAGCAGCCAGGGAGAAAGGCCTGGAACCACTGGCAAGTTTTTTGCTGGCATGTCCGGTAGATGGAGAGCCGTTAAAGGAAGCAGAAAAGTTTGTGGGTGAAGGGATTGAAGATGCAGGGACAGCTTTACAGGGTGCTATGGACATAATTGCCGAGCTTATCAGCGAAGATGCTGACCTGCGTAAATGGCTGAGGGAATTCAGCTTAAAAACTGGTGTCATAAGGGTCAAAGCCAGGGATCTGGAAAAGGATTCAGTTTATACTATGTATTATGATTACCAGGAAGCGGTGTCCAAAATTGTATCTCACCGTATTCTGGCTATAAATCGCGGAGAAAAGGAAGACTTTTTAAGTGTAGGGCTTGAAGTAAGTGAAGAAAAGATTATTCAGCGAATAGAAGAGCACTTTGTGAAAAAAGGAGCTACAGAAGAGTATTTGCAAAAGGCATGCCTTGATGCATATAGACGACTGCTATCAGCCTCTGTGGAACGGGATATTCGCAGGCAGCTTACTGAAGATGCCCAGGAGCACGCTATGCAGGTTTTTGCCAGAAATCTGCGAGGATTACTGCTGCAGTCTCCGGTAAGAGAAAAGATATTTCTGGGGCTTGATCCTGCTTATCGTACCGGCTGTAAATGGGCTGTTGCAGATGAGACCGGAAAACTGCTGGAAGTAGGAGTGATTTACCCGGTACCGCCACAAAACAAGGTGGAAGAAGCAAAACAGGAGATCTTACGGCTTATAGAAAAATACGCAGTTAAAGCGATAGTTATCGGAAATGGTACCGCTTCACGAGAAACTGAAAAATTTGTGGCAGATTTTATCAGGGAAAGCAACTTTGATGACCTATCTTATACCATAACCAGTGAAGCTGGAGCCAGTGTTTATTCGGCATCAGAACTGGCGGCCAGGGAATTCCCTGGTTTAGATGTCTCACACCGCAGTGCCATTTCCATCGCCCGCAGGGTTCAGGACCCGCTGGCTGAATTGGTTAAAATCCCGCCCCAGGCTGTAGGTGTTGGACAGTACCAGCACGATATGGCAGAAAAGAGGCTGGCAGAAAAGCTGGGGACTGAAGTTGAATCGGTTGTTAACTATGTAGGAGTAGATCTGAACACCGCTTCTGTGCCTTTACTTTCCTATGTTGCCGGAGTAAACAGCTCGGTAGCAGCCAACATAGTGGAGTACCGCGAGACAAATGGCAAATTCAAAAACCGCAGGCAGTTGCTAAAAGTCAAGAAATTGGGGCAAAAAACATTTGAACAATGTGCAGGCTTTTTGAGGATAAATCAAGGTGATAATCCTCTGGATAACACCTCCATACATCCTGAATCATATAAACTGGCTACAAAACTGCTGGATGAGCTGGGTATAAAGATGGAGAGTATAAAAAGCGCAGATTCGAAGCAGCAGCTGGAAAAAATATTAAACGACATCGGAAAAATTAAAGAAATGGCAGAAAGTCTGGATGCCGGAATGCCAACCGTCAAGGATATTATTGCCAGTTTATTGCGTCCCGGCCGTGACCCCAGGGAAGAATTGAGTCAGCCGGTTTTTCGGACTGATATTCTGAAAATAGAGGATCTTTCAGAAGGTATGTGTCTAAAAGGTACTGTAAGAAATGTTGTGGATTTTGGAGCTTTTGTTGATATAGGATTAAAAGAAGATGGGCTGGTACATATTTCTGAAATGGCAGACAGATTTGTAAAAGATCCTATGGATGTGGTATCTGTAGGAGAGCACGTCGATGTCAAAGTGCTTTCCATCGATAAAAAAAAGGGGCGTATTGGACTTAGCATGAAAGGGTTCTAACTGCCTCATTCGTTACAATGTGAAGAGCTGAGTATAATGGCCTATGGGGGTTTAAAAGCCGTCCATGCGGACGGCTGAATAAAGATGATTCTGGAGGTAGTTTTAGGAAAGTAATTGGACGTTAGCTGCTTGCTGTCCTTTGGGGCCGCTGCTGAGTTCAAATTCTACTCTCTGGCCTTCGCTTAAAGACCTGAATCCCGACCCTTGTATGGCTGATTGATGGACAAAAACATCAGTTCCGTTTTCAGCTCCGATAAAACCGTAACCCTTGCTGTCATTAAACCATTTTACTGTTCCAATCAAAATTATCCCTCCTGTAGAATCAATCTCTAATTAGTATTACCGGGAATAGAAGCGGATTTACACGTTAGATTTATCCATAGGAGTAAGGATTTTGTATAATTAACTTTTTTGTATCATTAAGACAGGTATTTTGGTACTGTCATCCTGAGG
>JAHDSE010000066.1 GCA_018432955.1 Syntrophomonadaceae bacterium | reverse complement strand
TTGCCCAGATAAGTCTGAACAACCGCTTTTTCTTCGGGCTTATCTATATTAAAGCCTGCAATCATTATATAAGCCGGATAAATATCCCCAGGAAAATAACTGATTTTGTCATAATCCACGCTTATTTTCTCTTCAGCAATTGCTGAATCCCTGTAGAAAGGTAGTTGAGGTTCATCAGAATCGGAATAATGATAGGCTATATTGCGATTGCTGAGAAAGTAAACCGCTGATCCTATTTTTCTTGATGAGAGATAGCGTCCCTCAATTTCTATTTCCCTTAACTGCCGGAGATTTTCTTTATCAGAGATATCATAGACAATTGCCATAGTAGTAAGCTCCCTTTTTCCACAGGGTTGGAGAGAGACATTGGCTTTGGACTTCATCAGGGGTTCTGGATTATGGTTATTGTTATTACTGCCAAGCACGACCAGATACCTGTCATCAATGTACAATTCCCCGGGACAAAAACCCTGATCGCTAAAATCAATCCTGGAAAGCACGCGCATGTTATTGGCGGGAATAGCCTTGATAATCAAAAGCTCCTCTTCGCTGAGCTGGTATATGTACTTTCCATCAGTTTTAATGAGGTCTGCTTCATCAACCCCTTCTACCTGAATATTGGTAGTGGAATAGCTTTCTTCTTTGCTATTTTGTGCCGTGTCAGCAGTATCAGCAGCCATTTGATTCATTGCTCTCACCGGAGCAAGTGACTTTTCCAATGATTCTCCTGCACCAAATCCCTGTGAAGTATATTCCTCCACAAGCTTCTGCAGATTATCAAAAGAACCCACTACCGGCAGAGGTTCTACAGCTTCCTTTTCCTGGTCCCCGGCCGAATCTTTGTCAACATATCCAAAAACCATGGAAGAAGCGGTAAACACCAGCAGCGTCAGCATAAGTACAAACACCATCCACCGGGCATTCTTAGCAGATGAAAACATATTATCCCTCCTCGCTTTTTATTTTTAATACGCTGTCTGGAAAAGAATACTTGCAGAGAAAAAATGAATGCCGGTGGAAGAATCCTTAAGCTGTGGAAGGTTTGATAATATATTGACGGTATCACCACTTTTGTCTGTTTATCATATAATAGCCTAGAACAGGAGAGTGGTGATTTTTATGGAGATTTCTATGAAATTCGGGGATGGGGAGCCGGAAAAGCGAACGGCTCTTTCCTGTCTGGCACCAGAAGTATTACCAGCCAGAGATTCTTTTCTGGAATTGGAAAATCTAATAGGATTAAGGGAGGTAAAACGAACTCTGGCAGAAGTAACTGCTTTTTCTCTTATTCAGAACAAAAGGTCAGAATTGAACCTGAAGACGGATTCTACAGCTTTGCATATGGTTTTCAAAGGTAATCCCGGTACGGGGAAGACTACTGTTGCCAGAATCCTGGGACAGATTATGAAGGACATAGGTATACTGAGCAAGGGGCATCTTTTGGAGGTGGAGAGGGCAGATCTGGTAGGTGAATACATCGGACATACAGCACAAAAGACCAGGGAACTATTGAAAAAAGCTCTGGGGGGGATTATCTTTGTTGATGAGGCTTATACTCTGGCCCAGGGGGGAGAAAAGGATTTCGGCAAGGAGGCGATTGCAGCTCTGGTCAAGGCTATGGAAGATAATCGGGAAAACCTCATCGTAATTCTGGCCGGTTATACTCAGGAAATGGAAAGCTTCTTGCGTTCCAATCCAGGCTTGAGGTCACGCTTTCCTATACACATCCATTTTAGTGATTATGATAGTGAGGAATTGTTTCAAATAGCTTTAAAAATGTATAATGAAAGGGACTATGAATTGAGTAACAGATGCCGGTGGAAGCTAAAGAAAAGCCTGGAAGAATTTGTCAAGGGGCGCCATCCACACAGTGGTAATGCCAGGTATGTAAGGAATATGATAGAGAAATCTATCAGGTTGCAGGCATTGAGGATTGTTGATAAAAAATATATTACCCGCAAGGATTTAATAAGCATAGAGGAAAGAGATTTGCCTGATTCAGGGAGTATAAGTAATTAAGATTTTGAAAGCGGTGAAAAACATTGAATTCCATGGAGATAATAAGGCAGGCAGAACTAAGCCTGAGAGAAATATTTGCAGGATTTGAGGATATAGCTTATGAGAATCAGGCCAAGGTATTAAAAGCTTTCCAGAAACAGCGAATCAGAGAATATCATTTTAATCCTTCCACAGGTTATGGTTATGGCGATATGGGCAGAGATACCCTGGAAGATATTTATGCGGATATTTTTGCAGCAGAGGATGCTCTGGTGCGTTCTCAGCTGGTTTCCGGTACCCATGCCATATCTGCCTGTCTTTTTGGTCTCTTGAGGACAGGAGACCGCCTGCTCTCCATCACCGGCAGTCCTTATGATACTCTGGCCAGTATTATAGGCAGGGACAAGAAAAACCGTGGTACGCTGGTGGAAAGGGGAATAACATACGAGGAAATAGCCCTGAAAGAGATGGGTGAACCGGATATGCAGGCTATTTCCCAGGCAATAAGCGAAGATATCACAATGGTTTTGATTCAGCGTTCACGGGGCTATAATCTGCGGCCTTCTCTGGATGTCGATGAAATTGCCGCATTAATCAAGCTAGCAAAAGAAAAGAGCCCGGATACTATTGTGATGGTGGACAATTGCTATGGTGAATTTACTGATTATAGAGAACCCAGCCAGTGTGGAGCTGATATTACAGCTGGCTCTCTGATTAAGAACCCGGGTGGTGGACTGGCTCCCTCAGGTGGGTATATTGTTGGAAAAAGAGACTTGGTTGAACAGGTGGCCTTTCACATAACTGCACCTGGTCTGGGCAAGAAACTCGGTGCCAGCTTGTTAAACAACAGATTATTGTACCAGGGTTTGTTCCTGGCTCCCCATGTTGTTCTCCAGGCTTTGAAAGGAGCAGCCCTGTTGGCACATGTATTTGAACAGCTTGGTTATAGGGCTTTCCCGAAATGGAATGAAAAACGGGGAGATATTGTACAGGCTATTCAGTTAAACGATTCCCAAGAGGTACTGAACTTTTGCCAGATTATCCAGAGCAGTTCTCCGGTAGACTGTGATGTAAGACTGGAGTACGCTGAGCTGCCCGGCTATGATGACGAAATAGTGATGGCTGCCGGGACATTTGTGCAGGGTTCTTCGATTGAAATGTCCTGTGATGCGCCACTGCGGGAGCCGTATTGTGCTTTTATTCAGGGCGGATTAACCTATGAACACTGCCGCTATGTGGCTATGAATCTGCTGGAATCTTTTGCTTTGAAGTCCAAATAGCTCCAAGTGCGGGCAGAATACAAGCCTGGAGCATGTAGAAGGAAATGAAAAGCGAAGCTATACTCTATAGCTAATAAGCTATTATAAAAATATAGCTGTAAAATAAAGGGGAGGTAGTGATATGGTAACTGAAGTTCTGGTTTTAATAGCGGTCATTATTATAATGCTTCTGGGGGTAGCAGGTACTGTTGTTCCGTTTATTCCAGGCATTCCTTTGATTTTGATTTCTATTGCGGCTTATGGATGGTATGAAGGCTTTGAACTTATAGGGCCCAAATATCTGGCAATTATGACAGGGATAACAGTACTGGCTGTTTTTCTCGATTATTTATCAACGGTTCTGGGAGCGAAATATTTTGGCTCGAGTAAAAAGGGTATGTGGGGATCTTTGCTCGGTACTTTTGTCGGGCTGTTCATTTTTCCGCCTCTGGGCATTTTAATTGGTCCGTTCCTGGGGGCATTTATTGGAGAATACCTGGAATTAAAAGACATAGAGAAAGCGGCCAAAGTTGGTGTGGGGACTGTGGTGGGATTGTTTTCAGGGACAGTTGTCAAGCTGATTCTGGCATTGATTATGCTGATATCCTTCCTTATTTTAGTGTTTTAAGGCTTATAGAAGCGAGACTTTTCCTTTGCTGGCGGGATGATGTAAGAAAAACACTGCAGATTAATGAAAGTAGGCTTGGATAGCATGAACTCTGCAAGGCATTCCGGGATAATTATACAGTATTCATTAATATTTTTGATTGCTATGGAAAAATTAATATGATATGCTTTCTTAGCTGATCTAAGAAGAGTATCTTGAGGAGGAGAAATGGTGAACAGGGAAAAAATATTTGAGAAAGTCAAAGAGGAAAACGTTAAATTCATTCGCCTGCAGTTTACCGACATACTAGGAGTTATGAAGAGTATTTCAATCACCGTTGAACAGCTGGAAAAGGCCCTGGATGGGGAATTAATGTTTGATGGCTCATCTATCGAAGGTTTTGTGCGTATTGAAGAATCTGATATGTATCTGAAGCCTGATCCCGATACTTTTCTGGTATTGCCCTGGAATCACCCCAATTCCGAAAGTAAAACAGCCAGGTTGATATGTGATATATATGACTCCACAAATAAGCCTTTTATAGGCTCGCCACGCTATGTTCTGCAAAAGGCCTTACAGGAGGCAGCAGATTGTGGATATACCATGTATGTTGGTCCAGAACCGGAGTTTTTTATGTTTCATCTGGATGAAAATGGTCTGCCAACGGTAAAGACACATGATAAAGCCGGCTATTTCGATTTGCCCCCGGTGGATAAAGGGGAAGATGCGCGGCGGGATATGGTAGAGACCCTTCAGAGTATGGGATTTGAGATTGAAGCAGCTCATCATGAGGTAGCACCCGGACAGCATGAGATTGATTTTAAATATAAGGATGCGCTAACAATTGCCGATAGTATTGTTACCTTCAGAATAGTCGTCAGGACAGTGGCTCAACACCATGGCCTGCATGCTACTTTTATGCCCAAACCGGTTTACGGTATTGCCGGTTCCGGGATGCATCTGCACGTATCACTCTTTAAAAATGGGGAAAACATATTCTACGATGCTGAGAAGGAAGATGGATTGAGCGATACCTGCCGCCACTTTATTGCGGGAGTCATTGAACACGCCCGGGCAATATCGGCTATTACCAGTCCGACAGTCAATTCTTACAAAAGACTGGTTCCGGGTTATGAAGCTCCGGTTTATATTGCCTGGTCATATAGAAACAGGAGCCCGCTAATCAGGATACCAGCCCGGAGGGAAATAGGTACCCGGATAGAACTGCGTAATCCTGATCCGAGCTGTAATCCCTATCTGGGCCTGGCAGTTGTTCTTAAAGCCGGTCTGGAAGGAATAAAAAATGGCATAGAACCTCCACATCCCATTGACCAGAACATTTATGAAATGGATTTGGCTACCAGGAATCTAAACCAGATTAAATCTCTCCCGGAAAATTTATACGAAGCTATTAACGAAATGCGTAACGATGAATTAATTAAAGAAGCCCTGGGGGAACATATTTATTCCAGATTCATCCTGGCTAAAATAAGAGAGTGGGAAAACTACAGTTCCAGGGTTTATGATTGGGAACTCAACGAGTACCTGGAAAAATTCTAGAATGCTATACGTAAGGGGCAAGGAATGAGGTTAAAAACTAATCTCTTGCTCCTTAGCTCCTTACTGACTGAATTACATCCTGCGCAATAAACCGGCTACCTTTCCGGCTATCTGCACGTAGTCCGCAATTATAGGCTCCATTGAACTGTTTTCCGGTCTCAGTTCTATATAGCCTTCTTTTTTATAGTAGCGTTTCACGGTTGCTTCATCTTCCAGGAGGGCTACTACAATTTCCCCGTTGTTGGCATTTGCCTGCTGTCTGACGATCAGAAAGTCTCCATCCATTATTCCGGCATCTATCATGCTCTCGCCCTTGACCTGGAGGATAAAATGGGTACCCTGACCCATGAAATCCACAGGAACAGGCAAATAATAATCAATGTTTTCTTCAGCGAGAATAGGCGAGCCGGCAGCTACATTGCCCAAAACCGGCAGGGGAATGGTCTCGCTGACAATTTCTGCTGTATCCACAGGTATAATGGCCCGAGGTTTACTGGCATCTCTTCTAAGCAAGCCTTTTTCTACCAATTGTTGCAGGTGGGAATGTACAGTAGAACTTGATTTTAAACCTACAGCTTTACCAATTTCTCTCACAGAGGGCGGATATCCTCTGGTTTTAATTTCATTTTTTATGAACTCAAGTATCAACTCTTGTCTTTGACTTATAGTATTTTTCACAATATTTTACCTCCCTGGGATTTGAGGTAATTATAACATATATTGGTATACAAAAACAGCTGTTCGGATGATTATTTATTGCCAGAAACTATCTGCAGAAGCGTTTTCAATACTGGCCAGAAATCTTTTCCTGGCACCGGGATAGCAGGTCTCAATCTGCTCCAGCAATTGAGCTATTTCATCCCTTTTGGTGAAGCCATCTGCCGGGCAGGGATTTTCCAGAGGAATAAAGCCTGAAGAATTGATAAAAAGGTTAATTTCAGACTCCTCTACATAAATAAGAGGTCGGATAACAGTTATATCTATTCTGTCCAGGTAGGTCCTGGGTTTAAAAACATGAAAACGGCTTTCGTAGAGCATGGACATGAACAGTGTGTTTACCGCATCATCCAGATGATGCCCGAGGGCCAGCTTATTGCAGGAATTATTTTTGGCTGTTCTGTTCAAGGCACCACGCCGCAAATTGGCACAAAGTGAGCAGGGGTTCTTTTCTTGGCGGGCCTCGAAAACAAGCTGGGCGATATTGGTTTTTTTGACCAACAGTGACAAGTTTAATGATGAGCAGAACTCAGCTAAAGAGGAAAGGTCAATCTGCCAGCCCAGGTCTAAATAAATCGGGCAGATTTGGAATTCCACGGGAGTATTCTTTTTAAACATATCCAGGAAATAGAGCATAGTATAGCTGTCTTTCCCACCGGAAAGGCCGACTGCAACATGGTCGCCATTTTCTATTAAGGCGTATTTTTTATTGGCATCTCTTATTTTCTTTAATATCCGTCTGCTCAGGCCTTTGCTAATGTTTTTAGATATAATCTATCATCCTTTTCCGAGCTGAAGTTTGTGCATAATTGTAAACTCAAATCTGCCATTCTGAGAGTCAGCGAAGCCATTTTGATTTAGAGCAAGTGAAAATAAGTATGAGGGTATATTGCATGATTCTTTTTCTGGGATTTAAATTTATCGAATTGAATCCCAGAAGAATATACTTATGCAAAAGTCTTAACTCTAAGATATTTTTATTATTCGCCCGCTGTTTTGGCTGGTTTATGCAGATAAAAATCGTTGATAAGCTGGACCGGGTGAATTACCCGGCAATTCCATTTGTGCCTTTGCGTACCATACCTGAGCTGCATCATACAACTGGGGCAGCAGGTAGCTATCATATCGGCACCGGTTTCCATGGCATTGTCCATTTTTTTGTCCAGTATCTTCATGGACATATCATAATGAGTAACACTATAGGTCCCTGAACCTCCACAGCAGGTATTGGCATTTTTCATTTCCACCAACTCAATTCCCGGAATGCGCTGCAACAGTTCCCGGGGCTGGCTTTTGATCCCCTGGGCATTAGCCAGATGGCATGGATCGTGATAAGTAACCCGCCTTTTTTCACTGAGATTATCCCCATCCATCTCAATTTTCAAAACATCGACCAGAAACACGGTGAGATCCATTACTTTTTCAGCAAAAGCATAGGCTGTATCTTCGATCTTCAAGCCTTTGAACAAGAATTCCATATTTTTACGGGAAAGGGCTGATGAACATGAGGCACAATCAGTAATAAAATAATCAAATTCATAGGAATTAAATATCTTAATATTATGAGCTGCCAGGCGCCGGGCAGTTTCAAGTTTTCCATTGGCAATATGGGGCAAACCGCAGCATTTGCTTTCTCTGGGGATTATGACTTCACAACCGTTAAGGGTGAGGACATTGACCGTAGCCAGGGCTACTTCCGGATTCAAGAGGTCTGTACCACAGCCCAGAAAATATCCCACGGTATATTTTTTTTCTCCTTTGGCCTTGTTGACTTCCGGGAGCTGGCTGCGGGCAGAGCGTGACGGAACACTGTCAAGCATCTTTTCCGCTTTTGACAGATCTCCAGGGAGTATTTTCGTAAGCCCGATATTTCGGGCAAGTTTTTGCAGCCCCAGTTTTTGCACTCCTCCCATGAGCATGGTAGAGGTTTTCAGAAGCCCTGGGCTGGTCCACAGGGTGTCAAAGACCAGCTCTTTTCCCAGGCTGGGGTTTTTTTCATATATATAGGCTCTGGCTGCTGCATTTAATTCGTGAATATCTATTCCTGACGGGCAATTAACCGTGCAATTCTCACACAAGAGGCAGGCACTGAGTTTCTCGTAGACCTTGTGGTCTGGCTCAACTTTATCATCCCTTAACATTTGGACAATAAAGACATGTCCCCGGGGGGCAGCAGTCTCATTTTTTACTTCTGCAAAAACCGGGCAAACGCTCCTGCATTTACCACAGCGAACACATTTCATAAGTTGTTCTTTTATGGGCGGTAAATCTTTAAAATTCATGGCACCAACCTTCTCTGTTTAAAATTTGCATTGGTGTAGAAAATAATCTAAGAGAATTAATAATTGGCCTAAAAAACTTTGCCGGGATTCATTATTCCTTTGGGATCAAAGGCTTCCTTGGCCTTGCGCATATATTCCACAGCTTTGCCGTGTTCTGCTTCGGCATACGGGCGGCGAACTGCTCCTACACCATGTTCTCCGGTTGTAGTACCCCCCATTTCAATAGCCAGCAGGTGTATTTCGTCAACCATCTTCAGGACTTTTTCCACTTCGTCAGGATTTTCAGGGTTTATTACCGGTGCTGTATGCACATTACCGTCACCTATATGACCATAGTTAACTACCTTGATTCCATATTTATCACCCAGAGCTCTGATAGCCCTGAGGGTATCAGCTACACGTGAAAGCGGCACACTGATATCTTCGCCGGCAAATATTCTGCTGCCATCGGGACGAACCCTTGCAGCAGCAGTTGCGGTCACACTTCTGCCTTCCCACAATTCAGTCATTCTTTTTTCTTCTGTAGCCCATTCAACCGACCGGGCTCTTTTTTTGGCTATCTGCTGAATTATTTCTCCCTCAAAATCCACACTGGGAGGATTACCATCGACTTCAAAGAGGAGAATAGCTTCGGCTGCGGGGAGATTAATTTCCGGTTTGAATTCGTTAACTGCTGTTATTGCTGAACTGTCCAGGATTTCTATTCCCGAAGGCAATACTCCTGCCTGATAAACATCCAGTACGGTAGCCGGTGCATCATCCAGGCAATCAAAAACTGCCATGGCAATCCCCCGGGCTCGTGGTTTGGGAAAGCATCTCAGCCTTATCCTGGTGATAATTCCCAATACGCCCTCGGAACCTACCATGAATTTGGTCAGGTTTATGCCGGAAACATTTTTTATTGCCCTGGATTTCATGCCCCCGGTAATAATTACATCTCCATTGGGCATAACTACTTCCAGACCCAGAACATAAGGCTCAGTAGCCCAGTACTTGACCGCTCTCAAACCTGATGCATTATTGGCCACCATTCCGCCGATAGTACACATCTTGCTGCTGCCGGGATCAGGAGGAAAAAAGAGGTTATACTTGGCCAGTTCATCATTGAGATTGGCGTGAATTACCCCTGGTCTTACAATAACCTGCATATTACGTGCATCTATTTCAACAATCTCGTCCCATGTGGAGAGGTCGAGGACTATTCCGCCGTTTACCGCAATACAGCCTCCGGTTTCGCCGGTACCGGCTCCCCGGGGAACTATATTAATGTTATTTTCCCAGGCAAAGCGCACCACCTGCTGAACTTCTTCAGTAGATGTGGGCATAGCCACTGCAAATGGATTACTGGGTTCCAGCTTGGTTAAAAATGAGCTGTCATAAGAATAGTACATTAAGTCGAGCTCATCGACCAGGACCTTTTCTTTGCCCAGTATTTTTACGAGTTCTTTCCCGATAATGGCTTTTTCCATAAGTTCGCTCCTCCTCTAAAGCCTTGTGTTTAAATCCCTGCCTATTATAACATAAGAAAGCCCTACAAATTACAGTAAAATACAGTAATGCTATACTGCCAGAATTGCTTGATAAATGTGGCGCCAAGGCAAAAAAGCGAAATAAAGAAGCTCTAATAGTTTAAAAGTATACAGTTTTTTAATTTTGAATCCACGGCAGCTTTTTCGGCAGGCACTTGATTGGATTGCATCCTTTTTATCGGAAATCACCATGAAAGGGATGCAGGCTATTCACGATCATATTTGTCCAGGCAGAGAAATCAGGCAATAGAAAATATGCATCTATTGCTTTTGGATGAAATGAACAATAAACTATGATAAATGATAAATGATTTCCGCACAGTTCAATGGATGCCTTTCTAGAACCTGGAAAAACTAATTTATGCAGTATTAAACATTAAACAGCTATGGATGGAATTTTCCTGTGCTGCAAGATGCCAGTGTTCGCTGTGAAAGGAATTGCGGGAATAAACAATGCTCTCTGCCCATAAAATAGCAGAAACAAACAATTATAGGAGAAAAATATGTATTCTGATATTCTGAAAATTATACCTGAAGACAGGGTAAAGGCAAACGAAGAAATGAAATGGCATACGAGTTTCCAGATAGGCGGCCCGGTTGATCTCATGCTTTTTCCCGGGAATTGCGGGGAGTTGCGTGAGCTTATCAAATACTGTCGTGGAAAAAGCACAGCTTTTTTTGTCTTTGGCCTGGGAAGCAATTTGCTGGTTAGAGATAAAGGGTTTCGTGGTGTAGCCATTAAAACCAATGGCTTAAATTCCTATTCCATTATGGGGGAGAATATTATTGCTGAAGCAGGCGTAAGCCTTTCTGAACTGGCGAGAATAGCAGCAGATAATTCGCTCAGCGGGTTGGAATTTGCTGAAGGAATTCCAGGGAGCCTGGGCGGTGCGGTAGTAATGAATGCCGGTGCCTATGATGGAGAAATGAAAAGTGTTTTATTAGAGGTCGCAGCTATTGACGCCAAAGGCAATGAAAAAATCTTTAAGTCCCATGAAATGAAAATGGGCTATCGAAGCAGCATTTTTCAAGAAGAGGATTATATAGTGGCTTCAGCTACTATTGAACTGCAGCGGGGAATCATGAAAGAGATCAAGGCGAAGATGGAGGATTTTGCGATCAGGAGAAGGGAAAAGCAGCCTCTGGATCTGCCCAGTGCAGGCAGCACTTTCAGGAGGCCGGAAGGGTTTTACGTCGGGCCCATGCTGGAGAAAATGGGCCTTAAGGGATTTAGAATCGGGGGAGCAGAAGTATCAAGAAAGCATGCAGGCTTTATAGTAAATGCTGGCAATGCCACAGCATCGGATGTATTAAAGCTGATAGAATATATCAGGGCGAAAGCGCAAGAGCAATATGGTGTAAACCTGCAGCCGGAAGTAAGAATCCTGGGAGAGGAATAATAACAGCCCGGGGTCTTTTTGCTCGCTCTGGCAGTTCATTTGAAGCTTTTGATAGTGATAGACAGCAAGGAGATTTCTATGAAAGTACTCTTATGTACATTAAATGCAAAATATATTCATTCATCACTGGCCCTGGCTTATCTGAAAGAATCCTGCCGGAGTGATGCCTGGGAAATAATACTCAGTGAATATACGATTAATGAGAAAACTCAGGATATTATGTCCGCAATATTTCTGGAGAAAGCAGATATTATCTGTTTTTCCTGTTATATATGGAATATTGAGGCTATTCTGGAGATCTGTAATGACTATAAAAAGGTTTCCCCGGATACAGTTATTATTCTGGGAGGCCCGGAAGTTTCATTTAATGCCCGGCAGTTATTGGCTGAAAACGAGGCAGTAGATATTATAGTCCGCGGGGAAGGGGAGTATTGTCTGAATAAAGTCCTGGAACATTTGTCTTCCAACAGAGCACTGACTGCAATCAAAGGTATTAGTTATAGAGAAAATGGCTCAGTATTGGAGAACGAGGATCCGGAGTTGATAGCTGACCTTGACCTTATACCACCACCGTACAAAGAGAACATGGAGCAGTTAAAAAACAAATTGGTTTATTATGAAACTTCGCGTGGTTGTCCATTTAACTGTGCTTATTGTTTGTCTTCAACTATAAAAGGAGTCAGGTTTTTTTCACTCCCACGGGTTAAAAGGGATCTGCGGTATCTGATTGAACAGGGAATAAAAAAAATCAAGTTTGTTGACCGAACATTCAACTGCAATGAAAAGCGCAGTAAGGAGATTATGCAGTTTATCATCGGGCAGCAGGGGACAAGCAGGTTTCATTTTGAGATATGTGCCGATTTATTATCCCCGGAAATGCTGGATTTTCTGGCACAGGTGCCCCCGGATTTATTCGATTTTGAGATAGGGATACAATCGACCTGTAATGAAACATTGCGGGCGGTAAACCGGAAGAGTGACTGGAGCAAACTCAGGAACAATATTTTACAGCTCTTGTCTGCTGGAAACATACATATTCACCTGGATCTGATTGCCGGCTTGCCTGAAGAAAGCTATGAACGTTTTGGCAGATCTTTTAATGATGTTTATGAACTGAATCCTCATGTTATTCAACTGGGTTTTTTAAAAATGTTGAAGGGTTCCAATGTCCGTTCGCTGAGTGCCAAATACGGCTATAAGTTCCAGGAAAAGCCTCCATATCAGGTTTTATCGCATGATTGTTTAAGCTATGAGGAAATAATTAAACTGGGGCATATTGAAGATCTGCTGGATCGTTATTTCAACTCGAAGAATATGGAAAACAGCATAGCATATATAATCAACAGGATTTATTCAGGGAATGCTTTCAAATTCTACGAATCACTGGCTTCGTACTGGGAAGAGAAAGAACTTTTTTCTATTGGGCACAAAAGAGAAACCGAATACCGCATTATTAATGACTACAGCAAAGCTTTTCACAGCGAACACCAGACAGAACTGAACGAATTGTTGAAATATGATTATTTTCTCAATAATAAATCCTATCAAGCACCGGCAGGCATAGTATCTCATAACCCGGAGAAAATAAATGAAATACTCTATGCCTGCCTTAAAGACGAAAACTTTGTTTCAGAACGTCTTCCGTTTCTGCTATCGAGAACAGTACGGGAAATAAGAAGGCAGGTTCATCTGGAATACTTCAGCTATGATCCCATAGAACACGGATATTTCAACAGACCCAGGCCTTTCTTGTTTGTTTATGACAATGGACAAAAAAAGGCCAGGCAAGTTATATCTCTGTGAAATAGAGAAACATAGGGATTTTGCAGTATAATTAATACACTTGAAATAAATTAAATGGATTATAAGTAAAGTCCAAAAAAACCGGGGTTAAATACAACCCCGGGTTTTTGAACGTATTAACCTAAACTAACTTGGCATCATAATCAGCTTTAAAATGCTCTATAGTAGTGAGTACAGGAGCAGGAGCAGCCTGGCCCAGCCCACACAAGCAGGCTTTGCTCATAACCTTCCCGAGTTTACTCAAGAGGGCTACGTCATTTGCTGTTCCTTTTCCATTGTTCAGTCTGCCCATGATTTCGTGCATTCTCTTGGTACCTTCCCTGCAGGGAGTACATTTACCACATGATTCATGTTCAAAGAATTTGGAAATACGCTCGACAACATCTACTATGTTCCTGCTTTCATCCATTACAAATACAGCTCCGGAACCCAGAGCAGCACCGATCTTGCCCATGGAATCAAAATCAATGGACGTATCGAGATTTGCCTCGGGAATAAAGCAACCGGATGTTCCACCTATTTGCACTGCTTTGAAGCCTTTGCCACCTTTAATCCCACCGCCAAATTCATAAATAACTTCGCGAATGGTAGTATTGGTAGGTACCTCAAAGAAGGTTCTGTTGTTCACATCGCCGGTCAGGGTAACGACTTTGGTTCCCGGATAATTGCTGGCACCAATGCCGGCATACCAGTCAGCACCTTTTTCCAGGATAACTGGAATGTTAGCGAAAGTCTCAACATTATTAACAATTGTAGGCTTTTGCCAGAGTCCTTTGACCGGTGGGAAGGGAGGTTTAAAACGGGGTTCCCCCCTGTTTCCCTCAATAGATTCTATCAGGGCACTTTCTTCACCACAGACATAAGCTCCGGCACCCATGCGTACTTCTATATCAAAGTCGCCCAGAACACCTTTATCTTTTGCTTGAGCTATGGCTTTATTCAGTATCTCCACTACATATGGATACTCACCACGGCAGTAGATGTATCCTTTATTGGCTCCAATAGCATAACCACAAATAGCCATACCTTCCAGAACGCTTTGCGGGTCGTTTTCCATTATAGTCCGGTCTTTATATGTGCCGGGCTCGCCTTCATCAGCATTGCATATTACATATTTTTGATCAGAATCGATTCCATAGGAAAAAGACCATTTCATACCACAGTTGAATCCGGCACCGCCACGGCCTCTAAGACCGGACTTTTTGACTTCTTCAATCAGTTCTTTTCTATCCATACTGCGGGCTTTTTCAAGAGATTTATATCCCCCGGCCGCAATATATTCATCAAGTTTAAGGGGATCTATTTTTCCCAGGTTGCGTAATACAATACGCATTTCTTCAGCCATTATTTTCCCTCCTTTCCTCACCCTAATATTCGGCCAGTATAGCAGGAATCTTATCAGGACTAAGATCCCCGTATGGTTTGCTGTTTATTGTGATTACCGGGGTTGCCTGGCACTGACCAACACATTCTGTAAATTCCAGGGTGAATTTGCCATCAGCAGTAGTTTCACCCATCTTAATATTGAGTTCTTTTTCCAGAGCAGCTACGATGTCCGCAGCGCCTGCTACATGACAGGGTGCGCTCTCACAAATCCGAATTACGTTTTTACCTCTTTTGCCTACTTTGAAATAGGAATAAAAAGTAGCTACGCCATATGCTTTGGCATAAGGTATATCAAAAGCCTTGGATGCTGCCAGAACTGCGTCTTCCGGGATATAACTGTATTCACGCTGAATAGCATGATAGGCTTCTATCAATCCCCCTGGGATAAATTTGTATTTATTGATAATATACTTGTAATCTGCCACTGTTATTTCACCTCCTTGATCCCGTTAAATCTATTTTGAGAACTGGATTATCATTATTCCAAGCCAGTTTAGTTGTATTACTGGTATGCGAGGATGGGTTGAGAAGAATTACCGACACCTCCATACCAGCCTCTAAAGGAAGATGTCCTGCTGGGAGTTCAATCAGAGCATTGCAATTCATAAGTGAGCGCTGCATTCCCGGTTTTTGACCTGGCAATACGCTCACCTTCCAACCCTCGGGACCACAACTTGCATATCCTCTAAGAAATCTGTGCGGACCTCCTTTACGCGGGTAAGAATTTACACACTGAGCTGAAACTCTCTGCAAATCTGCTTTAATTCCCTGAAGCGCACGTACGACCGGGGCAACGAAAAGCTGGTATCCTACCATGCAGGCCGCAGGATTTCCTGAAAGCGATATCATCAGGGTAGAATTCAATAGAGCTGCTCCATTGTGCCCGCCTGGCTGGATAGGGACATCCCAGAAAAGACTCCTGGCTCCAAGCTGTTCAAATAATAAACGGGATTCATCACCGGTTCCCGAGTATGTGCCCCCAGTGGTCAGCACCAGATCAACACTATCCAGCAATTCCAATATTGAATTTTCGAGTTCGCCTGGACTTTTTTTACCTGAATATTCGAGGGTGATAAGCTCTCCACCGTCAATTGCAAGATAAGAAGCCAGGAGGGGACCGTTACTATCCCTTATTTGTCCTGGCATGAGATCACTGGTAAACGGAACAACCTGCTTTCCCAAACTCAAGATGGCCGCTTTCGGGCGCCTGTGAACCAGGACTTTTTCCAGGCCAAAGGCTGCCATCAAGCTTATCAGACCAGGAGTGATCATGGTGCCGAAGCCAGCAAAGATTTCTCCCTTTGGAAAATCTTCACCCGGAACCTTTATATTGCTGCCGGTTATTATTTCTCCCGAAAAACTAAGCTGATTTCCTTCCACTGTAGCTTGTTCCCAGGGAATAACTGCAACTGTAGCTTCTGGTACAGGTCCTCCAGTTTTTACAGCGACAGCCTGGCCTTTTCCCAAAGGGCCTTCGGGGGTCTCGCCATCACCAAGGTAGTTTCTGAGAATAAAGGTCTGCTTGTTGTCACTATTGTCAGCATGTACGGCAAATCCATCGACAGCTGCTTGCTGATAGAGAGGTATACTCCAGGGAGCAGTTAAGTCATGGAAACTAACTCTGCCCAGAGCCTCCATAATTGAAACAGTCTCAGACGGGAGCGGCTGCAAAGCATTTAGCAGTATTTTTTGAGCTTCGGTTAAATTAAGAGCAATTTGCACTTATATCTTCCTCCATAACAGGCTTATATACTTTTTCCAAAGGAACAAACAGGATAACGACACACTTCACATTCTTCGCAGAGGCCACCGTGTCCCAGTGCCATTACTTCAGCCCGGTTTATACGATCTCCGGCCATAATCCTTGGGAGTAACAGGTCAAAGGTAGTTCTCCTGGCATACAATGCTCCACCAGGAACACCACAGATAGGAACCTGCCCAAGGTAAGCGAGCATAAACTGAGATCCAGGCAAAACCGGAGCCCCATAAAAGACAATGTCTGCTCCTGTTGCTTTTATTCCTGCCGGGGTAACATCATCAGCATCTACGGACATACCGCCGGTAATGAAAATAAGCTCAGCTCCTTTTTCGATAAATTTCTCGATTTCCTGTGCAATTAATTCCGAATCATCAGGGACCAATACCTGTTCCAGGAGTTCAGCTTCAAAAGGTTTAATCTTTTGCCGGATCAGGGGATAAAAAGCATCGGGTATACGGCCTTTATATACTTCATTGCCACTGGTGATAAGTCCTATTTTATATGGGATAAACTCCTTAATCTCAAAAAGGGGAGCAGGAGTAGAACATAGTTTTTCCGCTTTATCCAATTTGTTTATTGGAATAGTAAGGGGAATTATTCTGGTTCCTGCAACTGTCTGATCCTTTTCCACCACCCGATTATTGTGCAGGCTGGCAAAAATAACATCTTCCAGATTATTGACAAGACTAAGCTGCTCAACCCTGACTTTAAAAAGACCTTTGTTTCTAGCTTTAATATTCAGCCTTCCCTGACGTGGTTCAGCCCACATTAAGCCTGGACCACAGGCATGTTCAGCCAGTCTCAGGGCGGCATCGTCTTCATGGACAATATCAGGGTCCGAATCCCAGACGAAAACATTTTCTTTTCCCAGATCCTTGAGCCCCGGAATATCTTCCTGGCTGATTACTTTACCTTTTTTATAAGCCGGGTACTGGTCTTTCCCAGGAATAACTCTGGTTATATCATGACACAGAACCGAACCTACTGCCTCTGTTACAGGTATTTTCCGCATTACATATCCTCCTAGAGTTTAACTATACTTACAGCACAGGCTTTATATTCACCGGTTCCGGTAATAGGATCCAAAACATCAGATGTAACCGCATTGGTAGGACTTTCGGTGTAATGGAAAGACATCCATATTACGCCTGGAAGGACGCGGTCAGTAACCTTAACACTGGTGGTTAATTCACCGCGGCGAGATGCAACCTTCACTTTGTCTCCGGTTCTGATATTCAGCACTGCTGCATCATGAGGATTTACTTCTGCCCATTCACGATCCCATATGCTGGCTATACCTGATGAATATGGAGTTGTTACATTGTAATGCTGCAGTATTCTGCCTGTGGAAAGCAGATAGGGATATTCGCTGTCAGGTGTTTCACCAGGTGCTTGATGCTCGATAGCCTGGAAAGCACCCAGACCACGGGTGAATTTCCCGGCATGCAGATAAGGTGTGCCAGGATGGTCAATAGTGGGGCAGGGCCATTGTATACCCTTGGCTGCCATTTTCTCATAAGTAACTCCAGCCATTGAAGGTGACAGTGAAGCCATTTCGTTGAAAATTTCTTCCGGGTGACTGTAATTAACAGGATAGCCCATTTTATTAAACATCATACAGATTGTCTGCCAGTTTGCCTGACCGGGGATAGGCTCGATTGCTTTACGACATCTCTGGATGCGGCGTTCGGTATTGGTAAAGGTCCCATCACATTCTGCGAAACTGGCGGCAGGAAGAACTACATCTGCATATTCAGCTGTTTCTGTAAGGAAAAGTTCCTGCACTACTAAAAACTCAAGGTTTGCCAGTCCAGAACGGATGTGATTGCTGTTGGGATCAGTTAATACCGGGTTCTCGCCCAGAATATACATGGCCTTTACTTCGCCCTCATTGGCTTTTTCAAACATTTCCGGTATCTTTAAGCCAACCTTGTTTGGAAGTTTTACGTTCCAGGCTTTTTCGAATTTTGCCTGGACTTCTGGCAGGGTTACATTCTGATAGGCGGGATAGACATTGGGTAAGGCTCCCATATCACAGGCGCCCTGAACATTATTCTGTCCGCGAATGGGGTTAACACCGGTGCCTGGACGGCCCAAATGTCCGGTCAACATTTGCAGGTTAGCACAACTCATTACATTGTGAGTACCACAAACATGTTCGGTAATGCCCAGGGTATAGAAAAGCATTGCTTTATCTGTAGTAGCAATCAGTTTTGCAACTTCATAAAGAAGTTCTTCGTCAACGCCGGTAAGAGATGAAACATATTCTGGCGTATATTTGGCAACAGTAGCCTTGAGAGCTTCATAATTTTCCGTACGCTCTTCTATGAAGGCTTTATTTTCAAGGCCTTCCTTTATTATTATATGCATCAGTCCATTTAAGAGGGGAATATCAGTACCTGGGTTATGACGAATCCAATAATCGGCTTCATCGACAAGATCAATATGACGGGGGTCACAAACAACCAACTTACAACCGTTGCGGGCTGCTTGTCTCATCTTGTAACCAATTACAGGATGCGCTTCAGTGGTGTTGGTGCCGATTAAGAACATTAATTCAGCTTCATCGGTGATTTCATTAATAGGATTGGTCATAGCACCGCTTCCGAATGTAGTGGCCAGACCGGCCACAGTTGGCGCATGTCAGGTACGGGCACAGTGATCAACATTATTGGTGTCCATCACTGCACGGGTAAATTTTTGTACCAGGTAGTTTTCTTCATTGGTACAACGAGCTGAGCTCAGGGCGGCAAAGGATTCAGAACCGTATTGGTCCTTGATTTCCTTAAAGCGCTCAGCAATTAAATCCAGGGCTTCGTCCCAGGAAGCGGTTACGAATTGACCGTGTTTTTTAATCAGGGGGGTTTTAAGGCGTTTTTCATTATGAACAAAGTCCCAGCCAAAACGCCCTTTAACACAAAGGCTGCGGCCGTTTACCGGACTCTCAGGATTCGATAAAACCCCTACGATCTTGTCATCTTTGACTGCCAGGTCAAAATTACAGCCTGTACCACAGAACGGGCAGGTTGTTCTGACAGTTTTCAGTTCATCACGGGCAAAATCTGTCAAACTCTTTTCGGATAAAGCACCAGTGGGACATACAGCTACACACTGTCCGCAAAAGACGCAATCAGAATTTATATAGTCTACATCGCCGGCAGTTGTAGCCTTACGATCATAGCCGCGGTTCAAAAATCCCAGATTGTCCTGACCGGTCATCTCTGTACAGGCTCTTACGCATTTGCCGCAGAGAATACAAAGACTAAAATCACGGACAATAAAAGGATTACTGTCGTCTATCTCGTAATAATTGGTTTCGCCTTTAAATGGACTGTCTTTTACGCCATACTGCTCACAGTATTTTGCCAGGACATTGTTGCCTTTAGCGTTACTGGCCAGTTCGGGATTGTTGGCTACCAATAATTCCAAAATGGTTTTTCTTACTTCGGCAAGATCGGGAGTATCTGTTTTTACAAGCATTCCCGGAGATACTTCGGTAATACAAGAAGCAGCCATTCCCCGCCATCCTTCAATTTCCACCATACATAAGCGGCATGCTCCGGCCAGGCTTAATTCCGGGTCGTAGCATAAACGAGGAATATGCACTCCTGCTTCATCGGCAGCCTGGAGAACTGTAGTCCCTGCTGGAACTTCAACCTCCTTTCCATCGATGTTCAGTTTGACTAATTCCACTTTCATCACTCCTTTCAAAATCATTCCTCAAAGAAGAATTGTTTAACCCTACAAATATCCCCAACATCACTCCTTTCACAACAGAATCAAATAAAATAGAAATTATTTAATTTTTCTATAAAAAATAAAACTGCCTCACCAAAAAAGAAAGCATAATTCCATTACTGCTTCAGTTACTGCTTCCAGTAAATGACTGAATTCAAGTAATAGTTTGCAGGGCAAAATACTCCTTTCCAAATTCGGGAGGCAGAGCAGTTTCCAGCTATACCCATCGGCCTTGTAACCCTAGTCAGCTGCCTTAGGTTAGGAAGGCTCGGAGTCTATTCAGTTTTACTATATAAGGTAATAAATAAATAGTCGCACCTGGAAGGTACGACCTCTTATACCTACAACAGCAGAACTCAGCTAACTGTTGTAAGCTAATAAAGGTCTCCTTTCCACAATACGGGGGGGCACAACCGTTTGCAGTTATACCCTGGCCCCTAAACCATAGTCTTTATACCTTAGGTTCATAGGCTCGGAGTCTGTATAATTTTTGTATTTAAATAATAAAAGTCGCACCTGGAAGGTACGACCTCTTATACCTACAACAGCAGAACTCAGCTAACTGTTGTAAGCTAATAAAGGTCTCCTTTCCACAATACGGGGGGGCACAACCGTTTGCAGTTATACCCTGGCCCTTAAACCATAGTCTTTATACCTTAGGTTCATAGGCTCGGAGTGATTGATTCATTTTAAACTTATTATTTAGATCTAATGTTTAATATTTTTAAAAATAAAAAACGTGCCATAAAAGGCACGACCCAGCAATCCGGTTGTATACTAAAACGCCAAACAATAATAACCGGATAAAAAAGGTCTCCTTTCCATAATACGTGGAGGCACAACCGTTTCCAGTGGTACCCCGGCCCAAGAACCATAGCCTGTACCTTAGATCCAGAGGCTCGGAAAACATTTTTAAATTTTCCCAATCTTCATATTCCAAACAATAATTTAGTCGTATCCAGTCTAGCATAAGCCTTGAACAAAAACAACACCGTTGTTACGGAATAGGGGATAGGCAAAAAATATATGTCCGAAGAACTAACCTATAGCTAAATCAAAGATGCCATTATTATAATATATAATAATATGTATTATAATAATAATGAAAGTATATTGATCTCTGTAAAAGCTAGTTTTTTTCACACACCTTGTTGCGGCCAGTGTTTTTTGCCAGGTAGAGAGCATCATCAGCTCTCTTTAAAACCATTTCCCAGCTTGCATTTTGGTGTTTTTCAGGTACGAAGGTGGCCGTCCCTGCACTTACGGTAACTACTCCAAGTCCCTCGTTGTTGTCATGTTCAATCTGTAGATTTTTAACAGCAGTTACAATTCTATCAGCGGTAAGCAAAGCCGCTTCCTGCGCGGTCTCTGGGAGTAAGACCACAATTTCTTCTCCTCCATAACGGGCTACGAAATCTGTTGACCTGCAAGATTCTACTATAGCCTGGGCGACCATTATAAGTACCATATCACCCTTTTGGTGTCCATAAAGGTCATTGTAATTTTTAAAGTGATCCAGATCCGCAATTATTATACTATAAGGATGTTTATACCTGTGCGAATAGCTGTGAATGTTTTTAACCTGTTCATTAAAGGCACGCCTGTTCCAAACTTTCATTAGATCATCTTTGCGAGCCATTTCTTCCAGTTTGGAATTAAGTTCTAAAAGCAAATCAGAAAATTCTTCCAACTCCTGATTCTTCCTGGTTAATTCATCCTCGTATTCCTTTAAACGAAGATGAATATTTATTCTGGCTATTACTTCCTTGATAAAAAAGGGCTTGGTAATATAATCAACTGCTCCTGACTCCAGACCTTTTACGCGATCTTCACCATCAATTTTGGCAGTAAGAAAGATTACTGGAATACTTTTGGTTAAATTATTGGTTTTTAATTTATCGAGTATCTCATAGCCATCGATATCCGGCATCATTATGTCCAGTAATATCAAATCAGGCAGTAAATGGCAAGCCTTCTCAAATCCATCCAGGCCATCGGCAGCGATTAGGACTTCATAACCATGCTCGGTCAAAGATGATTGAAGCAAATCCAAAATTATTGTTTCATCATCTATTACCAGTACCCGATATTTATTATCCATTAGTACTCCTCCCTTATATTCCGGAAAAATCAATTCCCAAAACAGCCTGTTGCTGATGAATCACTCTAAAGGACAATATTTTGCTGCCAGAATGGAAAGTTCCTTGCTTTTAAGCGGTTTATCGAGGTAATCATTTATTCCGCTGTGTTGTTCTGTAAAATAAGACCGGATACCTATTATCGGAATGTCCACGAGACGCGTTCTAATCCATTGTATAGCAGCAGATGCATCATCCAGCGAATCCATATCCAGAAATATCAAATGATACTCTGCATTGCTGCTTATAAATTCTTTGCATTGTTTTTCATTGATAGCTATTGTTACGTGATAGCCTTTACTGCTTAAAATTTTTTGAAAAATAATTTGATAAATATTATCTTTAATCAACAGAAGGATATTATATGAGGAAACATCCCTTTCAGGTAATTCCTGGCTAATACCAGAAAAGGGCAGGAGCGGGATGGTAAACATAAACTCAGAACCTTTATCTGGATTGCTTACAACGCCTATTTCCCCGCCCATTAACCCAACTAAACGTTTGCTTATAGCCAGACCCAAACCGGTTCCGCCGTATTTCCTGGTAGTTGAACTGTCAGCCTGGGTAAAAGGTTCAAAGATATAATCCAGTTTCTCATCTGCTATCCCTATACCAGTATCTTTTACCGAGAACTCCAATGGGAATCTGTCTATGCAGTATTCCAGCGTTCCTTTGGAGATTGTTATTTCTATTTGCCCTTTATGAGTGAATTTTATAGCATTTGCCAGTAGGTTACTCAGGATTTGACTTATACGTTTATTATCTCCGAAAAAATATTGCGGAACCTCTGGAGAAATATGGCAATCCAGATAAAGTGATTTTCGGTTTATTTCCTGCTTATAGTTGGAGATGCACATTTTCAGCAGTTCTCTGGTATTAAAAATTTTATTATCCATGGTCATTTGCTCGGCCTCTATTTTTGAAAGATCCAAAACATCATTGATGAGTTCCATAAGCTGTTGGGCGTTTTTCCTTATGAGTTCCAAATATTTATTTTGCTGGCAGTTAAGGTCATCACTGCAAAGTAGTTCGGCAAAACCCAGAATTCCAGTCATTGGTGTACGAATCTCATGGCTTATGTTAGCCAGAAAGTCGTTTTTTGAACGGATAGCCTGTTCTGCTTGGATTTTAGCTTCCACAATTTCGCTGATATCTGTAAAAACCACCGCCATGAAAGCGGGGTCCATGTTTTCATCTGGTATAGTATTAATTGATACCCGGACATATTTTTTATCTCCAGCTGCTGTTATAATCCGGCTCTGCCCTTCCCATGTATTCACTTTACGGGATTTACAAACATCGGGAATACAGTCAGATTCAAAAAGAAAAATGAAATTCTTATCGTAAACCTCTTCGAATTTCCATCCAAACAGCTTATAGGAACCGCGGTTCCAAAATATAATATTGCCATTGAGTTTTGCCAGAATTATTGAATCCTTAATTGTTTCCAGGAGCTTAAAAATCTCTGCCTGCGGTGAGGGTTTCAGCTTATGGGCAATAAATGAAAAACCAATTAAACCAGCATCATTGTCTTTAATTGGGAAAGCAGAAATTTTTATATTTATAAATGCTCCCTGGCGGTTTTGTATATATATATTCTTATCATCCGGGGATATTGCTTTGCTTTTAATTTGCTTAAGAATCTTTTTAAATTCAGGAATAATACAAACTATGTCCTGACCGATTATTTCTCTGGGAGGGTAAAGAAACAGCTTTTCGGCTGCCGGATTCCAGCTTAAGATCTTACCTTCGGGATCAGTTCCAATAATTGCTTCTGCGGAATTTTCTATTATTCTGGCCAAGAATTCTTGCTCATTAAATACATCCAGATAATTCGGCAAGAAGAGTCCCTCCCTGCGTTTCTTTTTTTGCATTATACAATAGAAATACTTATCTCAGTCAAAAAATACGGAAAAAATCATTTTTCTATATTTTCCTGACTTTATTTTAAACAATAGAGTTTTAAATTTAAATAGAGAATACGGTTACCTTTTTATCGATTATAGGTTACAATTGTCTCAACCAGTAGCTTTATTATCACAAGGAATCATAAAATAATGAAATAAATGTTTATCCAAAACAATATAATTTTTGAAAAGACAAGAATGATTAATATGCTTTTTTTATTCAAAAGGAGACAGGGGAATGAGACACAATAGTATTATTTCAAGAGAAGGCTGGCCAATAATTGGCTTTTTTGCTGTACTTGGAATATTTATGCTTTACTTATCGTTTTATATTTTATCATTTTTAGCATTTATTTTAAGCATATTTTCTCTGTACTTTTTTCGAAATCCTGAGCGCTTGACCAAAGAGGGAAGAGGTCTGGTTTTTTCGCCTGCTGATGGAAAAGTATTGGACATTACTACAATTATTGAAGAGGAATTCTTAAATGCTGAGGTTAAAAAAATCAGGATTTTCATGAATCTCTTTAATGTTCATGTAAATAGAATCCCTATTGCCGGTAAAGTGGAATGGGTGAATAAAAAAGGGGGTATTTTTTTGCCGGCTCACCTGAAGGAAGCTGGAGATAAAAATGTACGAACTTACACCGGCTTGCTTTCAGAATATGGTGAATTGCTGGTTGTTCAGATTACAGGAATTTTTGCCAGGAGGATTGTCTGCTGGGTAAAACCAGGAGATAACGTGGATACAGGAGAAAGGTTTGGGTTGATACGATTTGGTTCGTGTGTCGAGCTGTATTTACCTCTGGAGGCAGAAATCCAAATCTTGCCCGGTCAAAGAGTCAAGGGAGGGGAAACTATAATTGCTAGATTTATTGAATAAGACATTTCCTAGTATGCTCACTTTATTGAATGTGATTTTTGGTTCTCTGGCCATTATCTATTCGTTTCATCATGATTACAAGTTGGCAGCTATATTTATTCTTTGCGCAGTAATAATGGATAGTCTCGATGGGAAAATGGCAAGAAAACTTGATTCAACATCAGAGATGGGAAAAGAGCTGGATTCTTTGTGTGACCTGGTTTCCTTTGGAGTTGCACCAGCTATTCTTATATATTCTCAGGTTTTCTATCTTCAGCAGAATCTTTATGGCTTGATGGTGACTATCTTTTTTATTGTTTGCGGAGCACTGAGGCTGGCACGGTTCAATGTCTTGAATATTCCTGACCATTTTCTTGGAGTTCCGATCACACTGGCCGGAGGCTTGCTGGCTTTATTTTCGCTTTTTTCGCTTTATTCCAATCAATCCCTTACACTGCTGGTGGTCTTGATTCTTTCCTTATTGATGATAAGCAATATAAAAACACCAAAACTTTAATATGATTACTAGTCACTGAAAGGAATTTGTTTTTAAGATGTTAGAGAAAAAGTTGAAAAAAATATCTGTAAGAAAAGCAAATATTCTTGAACATGAAAAGTGTTCCAAATCTGCTGTTCTGGTACCACTGCTACAGTACGAAAATGAACCGTATTTTTTATTCGAAAAAAGGTCTTATAAATTAAATAAACAGCCAGGTGAAGTTTGCTTCCCGGGGGGCGCCATTGAAAAGCATGATAAAAATGCAAGGCAGGCTGCCATTCGAGAAAGCTGTGAAGAATTGAGCCTGGCTCCTGATGACATAGAGCTGTTAGCTCCATTGGATGTTTTTGTGGGGCCGCTGAATAATATAGTATATCCTTTTCTTGCTTATATAAAAAGCTCTGAGAAGATTAAGGCTAACCCCGAAGAGGTAGAATATGTCTTTTGTGTACCGCTTGAACATCTATTAAATTCCGAGCCTTTAAGCAAGGACCTGGGCATCACTTTGAATTTTCCTGACGATTATCCCTTTGATCTGGTACCTAAAGGGAAGGAATATCCATATCCCAGAGCCAGTTTTTCCCAGAAGTTCTATTTCTGGCAGGATGAAATTATATGGGGCCTAACGGCCCGCATATTGTTTCATGTATTGGATTTATTTAAAGACTGAAACTAGCCGTTCTCCCGTAAGCGGGTAACGATAGCCTCTATGGTTTTATCTGCTTCCTCATAAGGAACCTGGCATGTTCCAACTTTTCGGTGGCCGCCGCCTCCATATTTCAAGAAAAGCGGGCCCACATCAGTTTGCGATGTCCTATTATTAATGCTGTGTCCTGCAGAGATAACACAAT
>JAHDSE010000132.1 GCA_018432955.1 Syntrophomonadaceae bacterium | reverse complement strand
TTTTGACAAAACATCTCTTAAATTCAATGAGATACTAGATAATTTTGAAACTGTTACTACAAATACTACAGCTTTTCTTAATGATATTCCTGATGGTCAGGTCACACTAAAAATATCAGGACAAAAATTCCAGCTTGACCTTCAAGAAATAGATATAGTAAGTGATGATGCAATAATTATAACAGAAAATGGATCAAGGATGCCTGCTCCTAAAATTTCTACATATAAAGGAACAGTTGTTGGTAAAGAAAATAGTAGTGTTCTATTAACAGTAGCAGATGATGTAATTATAGGACAAATAAACGTTGGCGATAAAAGTTATTTTATTGAACAGACCCCTATAACATACAATGAAAAAATTGTTCATGTCGTTTATTCATCAGATGCTATTAAGGATAGAAAAATTTTGGTGTATAATACTGACGGAGATGATGTAAAAGCGGCTCAAGAGGGTTTGTCCACTTCTTCGTTGGATCCGGCACAAATTTCAACCTTGTTACTTTCCTTACCTGTTGTGGATATTATGGCGTGCTATGATGAAGAATTTGACTTAGAGTTTTCCAATCCTAATGCTGAGATGCAGAATATATTGGCTGGTGTCGAATCTATATTTTCACTAGCTAATGTAGATTTAAACATAAAATCATACACATATTATAGTACAATTCCTAATGATGAAGCCTGTGAAGTGCTATCCGATTTCGCTAGTATTGCTGCAAATGATAGAGATAGCACAAACAGTGATTTAGCTTTTTTATTCACTGGAAAAGAGATGACCGGCAGCGATATTGGTTGTGCGCGTGTATTTAATGGTAATTCGGGTCAAGCATATGCAGTAGGACAGATGGTGTCAGCAGGATATATAAACAGTTATCAAGCAACCTCTTTACAAAAAATAATTCTTACAGCGCATGAACTTGGACATAATTTTGGTGCAACTCACGATGAAGCATATAGCTGGGATAGTGGTTTATCTCACTATTACACCGTCATGTGGACTCCTTTCATGGGCTCGATTTTCCCTAACTACATGCAAGACGAATTCTCTAACTTAAATGACCATGGAGATTCTAGTCATAACAATATATTGTACATCGTGGCGAATAAAAATACAATTGCAGGATTCCAATAAATATTCCAAAGAACCCTTAGTAAACAATTATGGAGTTTATCCCAAAACTCAAAATCGCGTCTCAGACTCATACTTCTAACAATTAATCGAGTTTCTGATCATGGAAAAATGTTCTAAAAACTTACTGATTTGAGAAAAATATTAGTTTTGGGATAAGCTCGTGTAATAACCTCAATTAAAGTAACTTTGATTTAATGATTAGGCTATTATACAACTTTTGTTAGAGGTACAAATCTCTATAAGATTGGATGTAAATTATATATAGGACTTACGCACTTGGGGAGTAAAATCAGGCACATGCGGACTCGTCAACATTAGTCTGATTTATACGGTTAAGTCTTTTCCGCTTATGGTTTTCAGTTCAACTGCGTAAGTCCTAATATAGTAGAGTGATTTTAATTAAGAGGATTAAAATGCAAAGAAGATTGCTAATTATAGTTGTAGGCATATTCTTTTTATTAATACTCACTGTTGTTTTACCTTATGTTATCACGTATAATTCTCTTCATGAAAAAAAAGAAAATCATACGTTAATTATACGTAATCAGGACAATACAAGTCATGAAGTTACTGTAAAATTATTTGATTCAAATAACAGCTCTATATTTAATGAATCATATGTTTTAGATCCTGAAGAAAAAATAAAAAGTCAATATCCGGTTAGACTGATAACAGGGACATATATTGAAGTTACATTAGATAACAATATTATAAAAGCTGAAACTGTTTACTCAAATTTGAGCGATACAGATATATTATATATTAATATAAACGCGCGTTCCGATAACCCGTTGGATCTAAGTATTGTTACTCCATGAATTTGATTGTATCAAATTGAGCAAAATTCTCTTAAATTACTATTTAAGTGGAAACTATTTTTTTCTGCTAGTTGAATCAGTTCCAGGATGAAAAAGGTCTGAACATCATCACCTTGAAGAAAAAGTTCTTTTCCGAAAGAAAATATCATAATTAATGAAAAGTTCGTTTTTAGGGTTAAGACAACTTTCTATATTCTCATTGGCACTTTTATGGCAGAGAACTCCTTTCTAGGATAGGTACAAATAAAGGTAAAATCCTGCCCAGGTGTGAGAAGGAAATTCTTTTTTCTTCCTCCTGTCCTCTATCTCATTGATGAGCATCATCATAGCACCCCCTCAATCTCAAGAGTAAAAACAAGCTCTTTAAGCCGGTTATCGATCTCTCGCAGGTATCTTAAGTGCCATCTGGTTAAGTAGTTCGGGTTAACATCTCTTAACCTTCAGGCATTGTTCCTTATACGATTGATTTCAGCTTCTATTTCTTTCGCCTTTTGAGGAGTTAGCCCGTCGATGCCGTAAGTTTCAACCTCACTATCAGAGAGATTATTTACACTTGAATCCTAGGCAGCCGCACTCGCAGTTGATATAAGAACAAAACTATTCACAAAGCTAACACTGAATCATTCCTCTTACCCAGGAAGCAGGATCAGGTAAGCCTTAATATTCGCAAAGCTATCATATTCTTGCCTCCGGGCAAGGTGGGGTTCAAATAGACTTCCCAGAGGGAATTTAAACTTCTCTAAACATCTTTTTAATGTTAATTTTTTTCATGAATTTACTCTTATAATTAATTTGTGACCAGATCATCCAACTGAGAGTATAGGTAAACCTAAATTCGAGTTGTTTGGGGATTTATAGGGCTATTAAATTGTCAGTTGGATGATCTGGCCATAAAATTTAAGTAAACTCTTTTGATAAGTGTTAAAAGGAGAGTTAACAACGTCAAGAAAGATATTCTTGGTTATATTGACAATACACTGTTTTTTCTATCTGTCACTGCAGCAGCAATAACTGAAAAAATAGACAAAGAAGAAATCTCAAACAACTATACCGTAACACCTGCAACTGATACTGAAACCTGGACAGTTGACGGGGATACTGGTATCTAGGTAGTTTATGATTTTGATTCCAACGTACATTATAACAACACAGTTTCTTCTTACATTTCTGAAATCAGGCTTGAAAACTCAACCCGAATTATATCTTCTTTTGGATAAAGAAAAATCGGAAGCCAAAATGCTGCCTAAGCTTCCTTATTTATAAAAAATGAGATGGAAGAAGCAGGCCTGCAAGTTTCCCTTGACAACTTTTCTGCCAGAGTGCATACAAGGGATTTCAATTACTGGAATGTGAGCGGCACAAATGTTGTGGGGATTAAAGAGGGAAACGCCCTTAAAGACGAGATAATTCTTGTAACCGCTCGTCATGATTCAAAAATAATTGTACGTCCAGAATCAGGTTTACGAGATATTTTTGACTCCTGGATTAGAAATCCCTATCTTTGGCCGATCTGGTCCGATACTTACGTTTGCGAATCAGCCAATGGAACCGGAGCAGATGATAATACAGGAGGTGTTGCCTGCATGCTTGAACTTGCAAGGGTCTTGCAGAATGAATCCTTTAACAGAACAATATGTTTTATTTTTCCGGGGAAGAATACAATCTTCTTGCCAGCCAGGCATGGGTTGAAGCCCATCCTGAGCTTAAGGACAATATTGTTGCGGTCATTAATGTGGATTGTGTGGGAATCGAGCCTCTCTACATAGAATATCTTCCCCAGAATGCCTGGCTTAAATCTGTTCTTGAAAACGAGGCAAGAGACTTAGGGATCGAAATTCAATGTGAAATTCCGGATTATTCAAACTTTATTCATCCTTTAATAGGAGGAGATCATGAAATCTTCTGGGAAAACAACATACCTGCAGTAATTCTTTGCATCAGAATGACAAAAACTTCCATAAATTAAGTGATACGATTGATAATGTCGATTTTTCAGTAGTAAGGAATGCGAGTCTTCTGACAGCAAAAAATGTTATTTATCTGGCAGATCCTGCTGAGAATCAGCCTCTATTTGTTAATATTTTCAATTCAGAGGTTTCAGGAGGCTCATTTGAACTCCTTTATAATGTCTCTCCAGCCCCGTTACTTTCCAATTAAAAGCAGTATATGCCTTTATTTCTACTTTTTATAATATTTAATAGCAAGTTTGATTATCAAGACATTTACACTTATAATGGCAAATGCCATTAAAGCATAAAATACAATACCTACTAGTTGGCCAAAGAGCATAAATAAAGAATCGTTACCAGGAAAGATATAATAAAAAAAAGTGACGAGCAGTAACATCACGAAGAATACCTCTGCCAATGATTTGCTGGATATTCTTCTTAACATACCACTCATCTCCTTGTTATACTCAGGACACCGTTACATCGAAATTATCATCATCCCATGCAGAAAGACCACTAGCTATTTCCTGTTCATGGTCATATGCATAAAGGTTGAAACTTCCTGTATCATCATATTTCACCTTAACTTTTATAAGTTCATCGTATCCAAAAGTGTGAAGATCCTGCCAATATAAAATAGTAGCCGGCCCATAGACTAAGTCCTTGTTTGCAATAAACACAAAGTAACTATTAGTTGGAAGAGTATTATATATAAAAAACCATGAATACAGAAACATTACCAAGAATAATGTTCCTGCTCCTAACTTCTTTGCTATCATTTGTTTCACTTCTGTTTATTTTCCAAGAGGCAGAATAGAATAGATTTAAGACCCTTTAAACTAATATCCTCCTACTGCCAGGCATAGATGGAAATTGAAATTCATTCTGGAAAGTTCATTTGAATTCCACAGATATCCACAAAAATGCCATCAATTTTCTCAATGCGACAGTAATTTGAATGGTTATCTTGCTTTTATAAGGGAACAGCAGACGAATTGACAAATAAATTCTGCACTTGTGTATATCTGCGAAATGTCGGACACATAATTAGGATGATTAATTTTCATCATTCTGATTAACATTCATTAATCTGATTAAATTCTTCATTAAAAAATTTAGGTTTATGACGATAAAGTAAGTTATATTAAAAATCTTGATTTAATACGACTCTAGCTTCTATTTTGCCTCTATCGGAAGTATCCATAACCAGATAATTTAAATAAGAGCCTCTATACCTTTTTGGCCATTCCATCGGATCGTTATACCCTTCGAGAGTAATTTCAAAATGAATGATCCCGACTTCTACATTATTACTCATGTATACGTAGCTCTCATATGTGGGGTTTGCTTCATATTTTACTTGGTCTCCGTATGCGATCAAAGAAGTATTTGAAATATTTACCGCAGGATAAAGTATCGGACCATTTTTGTTAATTGGATCGAAAATATCAATATACTCCACAACTACGTTTTTTCGGAAAAGAATATCTTTAAGTATAGAATCATTCGTCTTAAACCCTAACATGTACCCTTCTTCAGTTTCTGCAATAAAAGTTGTCCAATTTCCGTTAATAGAGTTGTTATCAAGAGCCTCTGTGGTGTTTTCAAAATAAGGGCCTCTTCGGCGACTTTCCGGAGTGTGAAGAATATATTCTTGCAACAAATTTTTTAAAATAGAGGGTTCTTTCTGGGAAGGAGTAATAACAAATTCACCATCATTCGTCGCAGGGATTGGAACAAGTATTTCAGTCGTCCCTGTAGCCCCTCTTCCTGAGAGACCTTTGATTTCCACCTCATAGTAATAATGAGATCTTCTATAATCACTTCGCCACTCTCTCAAATTCATTTCCACAAAATACAATCCAACCACTAGAATTAAGGTCAAGGAAATAATGAGAAAAATATATTTCTTTTTCATTTCAACTCCTCAAATAAAAAAGAGAAGTTTTTAACTTCTCATGTATTTAACAAGTCCTAAGTTATACTTTGCTGTTCTAAGTAATACATCCTCTGTAAGGTCTCTGATATCTGCATCGTTTTCCCATGTATCCGGATTGAAATATATAGTCTGATATAACTCGTCCAGATATGTGTTAGAATACCCAGCTAGATCTTTTGTCGCTTGCTCAGGATCGGTTATTGTATAGTAATTGTTGTTGTTCTCCACTATAGATTTAAAGTTATATCCACTATCCCAGTTAGCTTCTACATAATCTTCATAGTCATAATGAATCCATTTATCCATACCCTGCTCAACTTCATAGCCTGTATGAAGCGGATTTCCTACATCTTGTAAATAATGACTTGAATAGCCCAGATTTGTATATGCAGTAGTAAGCTGTGAGTCTCCATAATTTGTTTTAGCAATATTTGCATAGTATTCACAGTTTGAAGGAGCATAGCCAGTATGGGTATTGGGGTTATAGTAATGATGATAAGATTGCCAGATCTCACTATCCGACCAATCGTCGGGATCATCGGCATGGTCTCTAGCTATTCCTGCGTAATAATCAGACACCCCCCATTTTTTGACAGATATATTAATTATATCGCCGTGAACTGGTTGTCCTATCCACTTAATTCCAACCTCACTATTTCCATACTTATCATTAAGATATTCAGCTGTTGCCTTAGCAACTTTGTCAAGCATTAGATTGTCCTGTTCAGTTATTTGATCGGGATATCTTTTCCAAATATCTTCCATTGATTTTTTCATTTCTTCCTTTTCTTCATCGGAAACGTAACAATTGTCAATGTAACTGAATAAGATTTCTTGTTCTTCATTATCTGCTTCGAGTAAGTGCAAATAGGGCAATTTAGGTGTTGTATCAAGCACAGTAATCGGCTCTGGCTCTGGAACTGGATATTCCATCTCTCCAATAGCAATATTATCGGTATCTTCGGTTAGTGTTTCGGCACTCGCCACCGGTACAAAAACCGTGCTTATTAAGAACATTGTCAAAAACAATATTCTTATTCCAAATTTATTCTTTGTTGTCATGTTTCTACCTCGCACATTTTGTTCCAGAGGCAGGATCAAGCAAGCCTTAAATATTCACAAAGCTAACACTAACTCATGCCTCCGGGCAAAGTGGGGTTCAAATTGGATCTGGAAAATCGAGTGAACTCCGCCAAACATCTTTTTAATGTTCGTTTTTTTCATGAATTTACTCTTATAATTAATCTGTGGCAAATCATCCAACTGAGAGTATAGATGAACCTAAATCCGAGTTTTTTGGAGATTTATAGGGCTATTAGATTGTCAGTTGGATGATTTGGCCATAAAATGTAAGTAAACTGTCTTGACAAGTGTTAAAAAGAGGGCTAACAATGTCAAGAAAGATATTTTCGGGCTTTGTAAAATATCTATCTAAATTAGATGTAAGAGATTGAAAAAAATAAGCAAAAAAAGTGTCAGGCCATTAATTTGAATGGATATTAGTTGTTTCAGAAGATTTTTGCAGAATCTAGTTTTTTTATCGCTTTCTTATGCTCAAGTAGATTCTGTAGCAAGTTTAACAAATCCTTAAAAAGAAAAAAATGGATGAAAAATCTAGGCTATCAAAGATAGCACCTTTTACACCTTAAAAGACTCGACCCATTCCGGTCTTCCGGGAGGGTTATTTTCTAGCATTTCTCCCAATTCTTCATCCGTTAATCTTTCCCCTGAAGGCTGCCAGAACTCATAATAACTCATTACAGGGCCTGCTCCGAGTACGATCCTGCCATTCGGTTGTTTATAAGCTATTACTATCAGATCCAGTTTTCCGGTTCCTTCTTCCAAAACCCTCCCTTCCTGATCTGTATAGACATCGGCAACCATAACAGAGCTCTGGGCATCCTCGTCTATGTTTTCAAGCATTGGAGCTATATTCTGACCGAAATTCCTGATGAACTCGTACTCTTCATCTGTCAGCTCTTTGTTTTCAAGCTCTTTAACCGAGATTTCCAGCAGCTTTTCAAGGGTGACTTCAAGAGTTGTAAAGTCTTTATCCGACTGCTCATCAAGTACTTCCATTTCAGCTAGCCCTTTGTGTGCCATTTTTGTAAGGGCAAGCATCCTTGCATAGAATTCAGGCACTGGTTCTACGTATCCCTGAACAGGTTTTTCTTCTGGTGGCTCGGTATAAGCTCCTGTGAAACGAGCTTGTTTTGCATAGAGGATAGTGTCATGCCTGAGTTCAGTCCAGGAAGCAAGAGCCGCATTCAGTTGTTTATCTTCCCAAGCTTCGGTTTGCATGAAGGTGGGATAACCTTCTTGATAATTTACAAGCAGAGATTTTAGAGCATGTAATTGAGTCCAGTAGAGATTTTTATTCCAATCATCTTCGTCAAAAGCTCCAAATTCATTTGCCAGAGATTGGTGGCGCTCTTTGTATTCTTCATTTTCAGAAATACCCAGGTTTTTCATGTGTTCTTTAGCTCTTTCAGAACCGAGAAGGTCCATGATATTCAGGGCAGGGGGATTGAGAGTCTGAAGAATATAGGAGTCTGGAATGTAGCGCTGCCCCATAAATCTGAACCCTTTTGTGGTGTCAAGAGTTTTGTTATCAGTTTCGGAGCCTGCAAGAATTATTTTCCCTGTTCCGCCGTAGATTTTCGGACTTTCGTGTCTTTCCAGTTCGGTTATAAGTGCCGTGAGGTTTTCGTTGTCAAAACTAATTTTTTCTCTATCACTCCCAAAAACAGTATCCAGAGATTTTGCATATTCATAGGGTCCAAGGTCGTCAGAAAAACCGACATAAAAAGCCGTCACACCATAAATTCTATCCCATCTGTCCCGGAGGTTTTTGTCTCCATCAAAATGATCAGAGATTAAAAGAGCCTGTATTGTCTGAATTCTAGCTTCCTTTTCTGGGTCTTCTGCAGTTGATCCTTCTGGAGTAATCATATCCGACTGAAGGAGCATACCTATTCTACCGTGCCACATCATTGCCTTAAAATAGTTCTTCAGTTTCTCAGAGGACATGTAGTGTCCCCGTGGGGTATACTGAGAGTAATCTTCGATGTACTTGGAAATCTGAGACATTGCTTCATTTTGGGCTTCTATCAAAGCGAGTTCGGCTTCGACATCATCTTTTACAAATGCAGGAACTTCGATACTGTATTGTTTCGCATCCTGAGGATCGAAGAGTATAGCTGAATCTTCCCCTGATTGTCCTATCTGCTTAGATTTCGGTTCAAGAAGGCTCAAAGCCACGGCAAAGTAGGCAATATTTCTTCTTGCAGCTTCAGTTACTTCTTCAGAAGCATCGTCCTCTATCGACTTGCCATAATCGTCTATAGAAGCTTCAAGGAGAGAATTGTCAAGTTTCCAGAGATCATCGTAAAATTCCTCAGCTTCTACCCTTTTTAGTGTCTCATCAAACTGGATATGATAAAGGTGAAGAAGGGAATCCGACGTTATGAAAATAGGAACATCAGTAACTTTCAGATTCCTGTAAGTTTCATTTACCTGCTCCGCTTTAAATTGGTTTTTAGTAACTTCATTTTCAATTACAACAAACCCATTTTTGTACAGTAACTTCCTGTTTTCTTTGGTGAGGGGAATTTTCTGGGTAAAATGATAATAATTTGAAATTTCAGAAGCCTGTAGAGGTAAAGAATAAGGGGAAACATCTGCTTCAAACTGCAGATTTTCTTTACTGTAATATTTGGAAAAAGAACTTTGTTTCTCAAGCTGAAGAGAGTTTATATTGCCTGCATACTCTTTATCTAAGGTATTTTTGTTTGGAGATTCATCTGTCATGTTTCTAGGATTCTTTCCTTGAGCTAGATTATCTTGATTATCTGTACACCCGAAAATCAACGATACTGCCAGCAAGCAGATAAAAATAATTATAGTTATTTTTTTCAAAGTATACCCTCATAGCTATTTATATTGAAATTATACTTAAAAGTAGGCTAGAAATCAGGAGTAATGAGTATATTTTTATGATATAGTTAATGAACTTGTAATTGTTTACATAAATAAGATATTTAGTGCATTGATTATCAAATCAAGTACACAAACCAAAAAGGATATGTATATAGTAAAATTAAAAAACAATTTTAAGCTTTTTTTCATTTTTAGTCTTTAACAACGATATGATGGCTATGAGTAATTGAGTCCCAGTCTTCCCAATATATACCTCCCCGATAATCATTTCCAAAATTGAGGCTCCAGGGATCGTATATGTACAGGTAATAGTTTCCATCAGCTCCCTGACAATAGCCTGCACAAGCTCTTACATGACCGCTAATCAAAGTTGCTAAAGGCCTATTATTGTCTATTTCTGTTTTAGCTTCAGTCCATGTTGGGCTATAATCGATGTATGAACCATCTTTGTCTAACCCATCACTGTCTTCATAATATTCGAGTTGATCAGTAACACTAGTTCCTAGACCCATTACTACAAGCATTATACCAGCAATGTATGTCTGAGTATGAGTGACTTCATAGAAATTCGCAATCATCTTTCCTGTAGCTGGTGCACAATAATAGTAATTTTGTTGCGCATAACGAGTGAAAGGAAGCGTTTTTTGGACTCCAACAATTTTTAGCTGAACTTCGTCTCCTTTAAAATTATTATCTGCAATTTTCGTTGCACGTTCGTCATATTCATCCCAAGCTACTAATCGTTCCTCTATTTCTTTCTCAGGTATTTCCGCATATAACGACCATGCATCAGCAACTTCAGAGGAGTTGGTATCATTTACGCTCTTGTCAACAATTTCAGAACCAGAGAAGTCAAACAATTTATTTTTTTCTTCTTTGGACTCAGATTCCTGCATATCTACCATTATTCCTATTTTAGGATAGCTATAGCATACAACTTTTGAGGAGGTAACATTTACATTTTTATGATCTTTTGCGATTAATTTTTTTGTATTTTCAACTTCTTTTTTCATATCCCAGTCTTCAGAATAGAACTCTATTGTCCGGATGGGATCTCCAAGCACTTTACTTGCTGCAACTTTTATTGCCCCTATATTTATCCCATTACTTTCAACCGTAAACTGATAAAAAAGTTTTTTCCCATTCGTATCGTATATTATAAGAGGATCTGAGTTTACTGTTGCATTTGTCCAATCCGTAGGGTTGGAGCCTGGAGCACCAATCAATAAGAAATCGTAGAGAGCGGTTTTGGCATGCATTTCTGCCTCTTTTATTGAGACATAATTCTTTTCGATTATTTTATCATCAATAGATGCAGATGCAGGTAGAATGCATACAACACTCAATAGTAGCAATCCTGCAAGTAATACACCTAATCTAAATTCATACTTTATCGTCATAGTTTGTCTCCTGTTCATTTCCCAGGAGGCAGAATCAAGCAAGCCTTAAATATTCACAAAGCTAACACTAACTCATGCCTCCGGGCAACGTGGAGTTCAAATAGACTTTACCAGAGAGAATTTGAGCTCCGCCAAACATCTTTTTGGATGTTCATTTTTTCCATGAACTCACTTTTATAACTACTTTATGGCCAAATCATCCAACTGAAAGTATATTCAAATCCAAATCGAGCTGTTTT
>JAHDSE010000068.1 GCA_018432955.1 Syntrophomonadaceae bacterium | reverse complement strand
TCTCCCTTGCAAAATATTTGCCTTTTTTGCTTTTTTTTTATTTTATGACCTCCTATTTTTTGTATTTGGAGGTCAACTTATTTTTCCGGCTCCCTTTGTTGTATTGAGTTTATCAAAAGGACACTTAGCAACATCTGCTTATTAAGTTTCTATCCTTGCAACATTTTCAGTGGACACATTTCTCAAGAATTTTGTAGGCATAGGCTCAAGTGTTATAAACGTACCTGACCTCATTGAGAAGTTTGCCACCAATAGTCGTTTGCAGTGTATCTCCGTTGAATTTAAATCCATTTTTCTCATAAAACTTACGAGCTGAATTGTTTCTTTCCAACACCCATAAATATATATCGCCATAGCCCGTGAAAATCAACTCGTTCATTGAAGCATGTAACAATTTTGTTCCAATTCCTTGATGGCAATATGACGGGAGAACATAGAGGGAGATGATTTCTCCCCAGTCGTTATATTTTTCATCCCTTGCTGGGGAATAAGTTGATGAACCAACAATCTGCTGCCCCTCACTGACAATCCACATATTTGAAAGTTCGTTAACCAAGATCTTTGACCATTGATCTTCTGAAATACTATCCAGATAATCCTGAGAAACAATACCTACATATGCTAACTTCCAGCTTAGAGCATAGACACGACTCACATCATTAATGTTATCTGATTCTGAAAACCGCCGAATTTCCATCAAACTTCACCTCACAAAAATCCTATTCCTTCGGCTTTTCTTACGCTACTCTTCTTTATCCACTTCTTTTACAGCACGGAAGCTCAAGTAGCTTTGTCCGTCTATCTTCCTTTTGTCATATATACCACCATGATACACAATGATGTATGTCTGCCGCTCATCTTGAATGGAGGTATCTGCAGTCCAATAATATATAACTTTTGAACGAACATCCCACAGAGGAGTTTCTTTATCTGGCGTTCGTTCATAAATGGCTTTTTCCTCCACAGGATCCCATACCCCACCTGCGTTTTGCCCATGGAGCATCATAGAACGAACTGCTTCATCTACACTAGGCAATCGCCAAATATTCTGTTCTTTTTCCATAATTGCAGTTCCATCTTCTGATAGATATTTACAAATTTTTTGTGCCTCATCCCATGATGTTCCTTTATCAGGCCAACCTGGTCCTCTTGGTGCCCAGGCCAATGTCACCCCATTACCCTGAACGATTCTCATTCCAAAATCATTATCATTGATCCTTTGTGAAACCTTTATCCCTTGTGGTATTGAAATGACCAGAATGATTATTAGAGGTACGGTAATAAGCAGTCTATAAGTCCATTTCTTTGGCTTTGGCTCTCCATAATAATACACTAACCCAAGAGCAATTATTGGAATTACAATCATTAATCCGATAACACTGAAACTTGCTCCAGAAAAAAACCAAACACTGACCGCAGCCACTATGAAGTGTAGTATCAGCCCTATTTTCTTCCATTTCAGAATAATCACAGCCAGGGATACAAAGATTATTGTGAACAGTAAATACTGAAAGAACAGCATGAATAGGTTCTCCCATATTGAAGTGGAATACCACCCTTCATGAAAATTCTCGATTGCACCCCAATAAGCCCAAATACTGGATAATGTTAGTGTGATAAAAACGCCAATCCATCCGATGATTGATTTCTTATCGTTTTTCACAATACCACCTCCACGATAAAATAATTATCAGAATTCAGTTCAAAAATAAGTCCCCCGGTTTCAAGTCGGCTTTTGTACCGTGGTAGCAAGGCCCCGAGTCCAAAGACCTGTCGCTCTGCAATGTAGTAGTCAAGTCTGTCATTTCCTCCTTCCTTATTCCAATCAAATTTTCTATTTTATTCACACTAAGTCCTCCTTGCCAGTTCCTGCTTTACCAGAAAAAATCCACAGCTTACTTATTTACTGACCAAATAACTCCGGTGATATTGGAAAAGTCGTTTTTTTAACCGGCTCTCCAGAAAAAACAAAAACCACCCACCGATAAATTTTTTTTATCAATAGATGGTAGTTTTAATGGCTAACCTACTATAAAATGATACAAATGCACACCCCTAGTCAATCCTTCAACGATTACTATGAGGGGGGGTGCATTTTATTGAAGCTGGAATTCCCGATTGTTTTTATAATAGATATTATAGTAAATGATATGCCTCTCAGCCGTAGTGGTTGAGAGGCATTATTAAATAGAATCTGATAGAGACGGGTTAGGGTATATTTCATTAATTAGCAGTACCAGAGCTTCATTCAATTCATATAACCGTAGGGGAGTGGACCTCCATTGTTGTGCCCTTTCTTCTCGTTCTGGGTCATGCCCTTTTTTGACGTTCACCGAACCGAACCCCGCATTAACCATCCATCCCCAACCACCACGAACCTTTCAAAAATAAAAAGACCCTTCCGGGTCTTATGTTAAGTAAATACTCAACTTGACCGGTTCATTTATTTATAGATTGGAGAACCAATGGCAATATATAGGCAACAGCTAACAGTACAAATACTGAAGTAAGTACATAATTCATAACCGGTACAGATGCTGTTCCCGGGGGTACTCTGAAATATAGTACCTGCCATATTGCTCGCCAAACCCAGAAGGCTGAAAATGCAATTAAAATGCCAACTGCTAAACCTCCAGGTTGACTTAATTCACGAGAGAATATTAGGGATATCAGAGAAAAAGTCAGGAACAAAAGTATTAGCGCAATATGAATGGTATATAATATCCGTTGATTGGCCAGGGTCAAATTGGATAGGTCTTGCTGCCATCCAAACATCCAATATAAACGAGTATGGAAAATGAACATAAGAAATGTCAATACGCCGCCAAAAATAACGCTCCCTTTTGCCAACATCCAAATCCCTCCTGTTCAATTATTCTTTGGTAAGACTATTTATCAATTCTTTAATGTATTCACGCGTCAAAGCATTTTCGCCATATTCTGAACCCATCACAATATCTCCGTATTGAGTCATAAGAAGCGGATAAGTAAGGCCGGAAATGAATGCCATTGCTCTAAAACTAATGGTTTTGTCGTCCAAACCTTCTAATATTTCTTGAAAGACTAATTTGATGTCCTGCATGTTTCCCGGCATCAATCTTGAAACCGTTGAAACAGAATCTTTACCAACTATTAAACTGCTCATTAAGTGGTGTTTAACTCCCGGGAACCTGCTGTCGTAACGTATATAGTCCTCACTGAATTTTACCAAGCGTTCTTTTGCAGATATCTCCTGATCTTTCAATATAAGAAAGACATCCTCTAATCCTTCATAATAGTGCTCTAAAGCCTTTTCAATCAAATCCTCCTTCGAATCAAAATAGTAATTGATCGCAGCGTGATTCACATTGGCTTTGGAGGCAATAATCCGAGTAGTAACTCCATTGGTGCCTCGTTCTCCGATAACCGCAAGAGCCGCTTGAATAATTCTATCTCCAGTATTCTGATTACCGCTCACCGCGTTTCGCCTCCGCTTAACCATCTGTATTAATCACTTGGTTTAACCACTTGGTTAAACCAAGTGATTAGCTCTTATCTAAACTGTCAATCATTATTTTTTGGCATTCAATAATTATCCTTCCATTTGCAAATTAAAAAACCCCAAACCCAAATAAGGCTTGAGGTAATTTCCAAATTTCGGTGGAGGCGGAGCCTATCATATGGAATCAATCGCGGATAGACGGGAGCTCTATGAGCTTTCTGATTGATGGAAAGGGAGGCTGCGGCCTCCCTTTTTAAAGTCCTGGTTAATCAAATTTCTTCTTCCTTTTCATCCCCAAAGAGAATTTTCATAAATTCTCTCCTGCCATAAAGCACTCTATCCAAATAGACAATATCATTTTCATAACGATAAAAAGCAGTATATTGCCCACAGACAAGAAAACGATAACCTGTTTCAATGTCAATAATCGAGGATAATGATGCTCCAAGTAACGGAAATTCTATAAGGGTTCTGATTCGTTTTGTGATCTCAAATAGGACATCCGTCGCTGCTTTTTGATTACCTAATTCCTCCGAAATATACTCTTTAATCTCTAGCATATCCTTTTGTGCTTTAGGGGAAATTTTAAGACTAGCCATTCGTTACCCCCAGGCCTGCCTCCAGTTCATCAATGCTTAGCCATCCATGTTCGCGCCCTTCCTTTTCCCCTCTGGCAAGTTCAGTAAGCAATTGTAACGTTGCCTGTGTTCTTTCATATTCCTGTATATCCATAACCACATAGCGACCACGCCCGTTTTTGGTTAAAAACACAGGGGAACCTATCTCTATTTTACGTAAAACTTCGTTGTAATTCCTCAAATCAGAAATTGGCTTAATAGTGGGCATAACAAGTCTCCCTTCTGGTGTTTGCTGTTGTTATTGTAGCATTATTGTTCGTAATATTCAACAGCAGAGCAGATATAGCTCGGAATACAACACCATCTATCTTGCTTAAGGTCCAGGACAAAACTGGATGTGTACCATATACAGCATCCGCATTGCATCCGATATCCACGATAGGATCTTGCCTTTGCCATCAAAGGAGTGCCTCATATTCCTATAAATTGGATATTCCTTCAGCACTCTAAACCGACCATCCCATAATTCAATGTCTTTAGCCTTTTTTAAACCCCATTTCAGAATTGCATTCTCATCCATTCCCCCGTCTCTTAACACCGTTTTATTGGAGAATCTAATCGTAGCCGGTGAAAAGGCATCGAAAATCATTACAGAGACCCTTACATATATGGATTTTCCCTATGCTCATTGGTCTAAGCTGCGCAGCAATAATGTTATTGAACGTCTTAACCGGGAGATACGCCGTCGAACCAGAGTAGTAGGTACTTTTCCCGATGGTAACTCGGCCTTAATGCTGGTATGTGCTAGGTTACGGCATGTAGCCAGCAAGTCATGGGGGACCAAGCTTTACATGAGTATGAAACATCTTGAAGATATGCAAAAAGAAGCAGCCAATTTTTTGCCGGTTAGCTGCTATAGCTACCAGGTGGCAAATCAAATTTGCGAAAAACTATTGACGGTACCTCGAGCTTCTTTATATACCAAGAATATAATTTTAGGTTTTCTACAAAAAGAATATGAGACCCTGAAAGCGGATGATACTCTAACCGCTAAAGGCCTCATTGATCGTTCGTTGATAAAGTTATTATCTATGGTGATGAGTTTGAAGCGATTTTCAAACTTCTGCATACTAATGGTCGGGGTGACAGGATTTGAACCTGCGGCTTCTACGTCCCGAACGTAGCGCTCCACCAAGCTGAGCTACACCCCGATGCATGAATAATATTATCAACAAAGTCGTTTTAAGTCAATAGAATACAGTCACATAAGACCCATAAGATAAAATCTTCAAGTTGATTCAAGGAATTAAAGAGATTCTCCCTGCAACAACTGCCCCAGCAGATTGAAGAATAACACTGATGCATAGAGAATTAAGACTATACCTACAAAGGCCAGAACAGGCATAGCAAATGAAATAGCCGAACCTATACCAGCAATCATTACAAAGAGCAAATAGGCTGGCAAATAGTAGCGGGCAATTTTATTAATCTGTTCAATTATTTCGGAAAATCTAAATACATTACTAAGATTCCGGCCAAGCGCAAAGTTTGCCAGAGCCAGAGGAATCATCAAGCCTGCCAACAAAAAAATTATGGAAGACAAAAGAGTACCTGGTCCAGGGATAAGGACCAGAACCGGCACAAGGATAAGAGGAATAATCAAGTAAACTATAGAAATAATAAAAGCCATTAACCCTTCTTTACCATATTCCAACCATTTGTCCCATTCTGGTAATTCCTGCCTGCCGCTAAGTCCCATTCGCAGGCATTCCAGAAGGTAACCCAGCACAAGCAGATTTATTACCGGGACAACAGAAATAACGGAAGCAATAAGAAATTTCTTCAGCCATTCCCTATCCTGAAAAGGGAACTTGAAAAATTCCTGAAAATCCATAAAAAAACCTCCTTCGGTATATAATTATATACCGAAGGAGGTATTTATGTCTTGGCTGAAAAAGAATCCTTTTTTACTTCATGATTTTATTTTATTTTAAACGAGGTTCCCGGCTCCTGTACTGTTCTTTTATGTCGTCCACTTTTTCTGCCCAGAATTGTATTTTATACATAGCTTCTTCTTCAGTCGCAGAAGCTACCTTAACAACTTCACTGTCATTTATCTGGACCCCTATGTTATAAAAGCCATTTTCATCGGAACGAATGAGTAATCCTGGTATCCTGTCTTTTTCCAGGAGACCAATATTGAATTCATCCATACTCATTATTGGAGTTTCGTAGGCTGGAACATCTCCCATATTGATACCTCCTTATCTGGCTAATAATCTATGGATTATTAGTAGCGCGAATAATTTTCCAGATCATTTTTTACATTATATTTGTTCTGAATATCCTGAACCTGTGGAACCCATGTCTGAATTCTCTCCCTAACATTACTTTCCATGGCCTGATCAACTACCAGCACCCGATCTTCACCTAACTGCACTCCAATATTGTAACATCCCTGTTCCATATCAGAACTGACCAGCAAGCCTTCATATTGCTCTTTTGAATACAATCCCCCGCTTAAAAAACTATCCTTGCTCATAACCTGGCCTTTTTTGTCCTTCATTAATAGAACCTCCTCTAGCTTTATTACTTAAAATATTTTTTCCCCGCTTACAAATTTTTATGTACTATTTTGATTTTATGTGAGGAGGTTCTTTTTTCAGGTCTTATTTTTCAACACATTAGTTCATGAAAATTTTCGCATAAAATTTTAGCAATTCCTCTAATTAAAGCCTTTTTGATTGAGGATTTTGCATAATTAACTTTTTCATATGATTCGTTGGGTATTTTAGTACTGTCATCCTGAGGCAACACCGAAGGATCTTAAGATTTTTCGCTAACGCTCACAATGACATCCTGGACTTTTTGAATTATTCAAAACTCTCGATTATCATTAACAAGTTTTTCTTTCTCATTATGAGACATTTTTTTTATGGCTGATTCCCGTTTCATGGCTTCACTTTTGGAAGACAATTCTTCCTGGTATACACATTCTACCGGCAAGCGACTCCGGGTATATTTGCTGCCAATACCCTGATTATGTTCTGCCAAACGCCTTTCGATATCAGTGGTAAACCCCGGGTAATAACTGCCATCGCTGCATTTCAGTATATAAACATATGCCATTTTTCATCTCCCGCCTGCCAACTCCAATTATTCTACATAAAACACCAAGGCCAAAAGTTTGAAAAGTGCTATCTATGACAAGATCGTACGCAGCCATTATCATTGCCCATTAACTATTCTTTTAAATGCAACAGTTGTATTCCTGCAAGTTTTTGAAAGAAGATATATCGGTTGTTGTGGAAACCTTCTAACAAAATAACGGGGATATCTCCCCGTATCTTGTCAAATAAACTGTCTCAGAACAATTAAAAAAGGTGAAGGTCAATACCATTTTTAGCGGCCTGAGCCAAGATTTCCTCTAATGATATTAAACTCTTTGCTTATTTTAGAAGCGATGATGAGTTACCCTCAGCGGTAAATTAAACTTATGAGTAATGGTGTTGCCAACTTCTTCAATATCGTCCAGGGTAACATCTATTACCAGACATTTCAGTCTAGCATAAATGCGGTAGGCATTATCCAGCTCCTCAGCCACCAGCTCGTCTACACTGTCCATGTCATCAGGCAATTCAAAGCTTCTGGCTCTTTCTTTGCGCAATTCCAGAAGTGTCTCTATATCAATAGTCAATCCCACCATAGGGACTTTACCCTTCATATCAATCAGTTCTTGGGGAATTTCGGTATCAATTACAATGGGGTAGTTGGCTACTTTTATTCCCAGATTGGCCAGGTGCATCGAAAGGGGAGTCTTTGATGTCCGGGGCAACCCAAGTACAATCAGATCAGCCTCATCTATAGTATCAAGATTTTGTCCATTATCATGTTCTATGGTATATTCTATTGCTTTCATACGGTTGAAATACTGATCATCCATTTTATGGGTAAGTCCGGTAATATACTCTGGCTTCAAACCGGTCTTGGCCTCAATAACGTCAAAGAGTGGAGCCATAACGTTTACTGCCATAACACCTTTTTCTTTAGCCTGAGCATCAAGATACTTGGATAATTCTGGTTTTACAATTGTGTATATGACTACTGCATCCTCATCAACGGCCTGCTCAATAATTTTGTCAACCTGTGTTTCTTTGGTCACTCTGGAAAAACGAGTTACACTACGGTCAACGCTGAACTGGAGCACTGAAGCAACCGCTATTTTTTCAGCGGTTTCGCCGACTGAATCAGACACTGCAAAAATGTGTAGTTTTTCAGCCATCAGATCATCCCCCTTTTTATGATGTCTTGCTTGTTCCCCATTTGTGTGCCTCATGATATTTATTCTACAATCCTCAATACTTTTCCTCTTTTTTTTTGTACTTATCTTTTCAGGGCAAGGTATTTCAATAATCATGAAATTTTAGCCGATTTCTTAAGACCAAATCTCAACCTGCCCTTCCATATTGTCCTTGCTCCCGTCTGCCGGAAGCATATTATTATCAGTATTCAATATTGCACATATATCTGCAATAGAAGCAACTGCGTCTCCTTCCATTAAAAAGGGAGCGGTTTCGATAAAGGCCTCCCCCTTGTTTACCAGATATCTATTTTGCCCAATTATGAGCCTGATTGCTTTAGCTCCATCAATATTAAAACTGAAAAGGCCATAGCCATAAAGATAATCAAATTCAATTTCTCCCAGATCTACTGCCTGATAATGGAGCAGTTCTTTAACCATATCCGGTGAAGAATTTTCTCCAAAACGCTTTTTATAACGGGAACATATCAAGGCAACCGCACCTGATATATGTGGTGCTGCCATTGATGTACCGGATAGTTTTACATAACGCTTTCCGGGAAAAGTAGAATAGGTATCAACTCCAGGTGCTACTATATCTATGCGCTTGTTGGAATTGCTGAAATTGGCTATACCTGTGTGTAAATCAACTGCACCTACCGCAATAGTCTCTGGATAATAGGCCGGATAAGAAATTTCCGTGGTATCAGTTTCCCCATCTCCTGCATTACCGGCTGCACATACCACCGTAATTCCTTCTGCAATACATGCGATAATTTCCCGGTGCATATCACTATTGGATACCGATGCCCCCAGGCTCATATTTATTACATTTACCTTTTCCCCATTATCTCCACGCCATTTTCTTGCCCAGGCCAGCCCCTGGTTGATAGAAAAAATGCTTCCCATTCCATTTTTATTCAATACTTTTACTGCCAGCAACTTAGCCTTCGGTGCTACTCCCAGAAGATAGCCATTGGCAGCAATGCTGCCCGCCACATGAGTCCCATGACCGTTCTGATCCATATAATCCGGCTCACCGGGAATAAAACTCTGCCCATCAATTACATTTGCAGCCAGATCCGGATGCTTATAGTCTATTCCTGTATCCAGTACGGCAACTACTGAATCCTCTCCCCGGGTACTGGGCCACATCTTTCGGGCTGCAATAAGGGCCACTCCCGGGGGAGTCATGCTTTCTGCAGCCGATATGCTATCGTATATTCCTATTATTCCATGCCTGAAAAAAATCATTTCCTCACCTCTCTTGCTTTATTCTAAGCAGGAAAGCTAAAAATGTTCTTCAACCACAAAATAATTATTATATTTTATCCGTATTTATGCAAAAATTAGTCTGTATGGGAATAAGAACTTCTGTTTGTTTATAAAAAATAATCCATAAAATTCTTTTACTAAAAATAAAGATTAGTGGTATTATATAGAAAGACGGTAAGTCTCGAGGTGATACTGTGGATACGTCTGAATCCGTCTTCATTGTAATAGTATTAATATTATTGGGAGCAGGTTTAATAGCAGCTATTATTGGGGTTTTTCTATTCAATAATTTTAATTGGTGGGATAAATTATAATAACACCTCAATACTAACTATAGAAATCCTTGTTTTCTCAGGGTATGCTGCGCTGCTGGTATAACCTGATTTTTTGTATTTATATTATTGGAAATTAAACGTAAAACGAAAGATATAAGACATGAAGAATAATGTTGACGGCAGGCTCTAACGTCTAATGTTTCACTTCTCACATTCCGCGGGGATAGACTCGATACCAGCAGGACTTATCAGTATCCCCCAGCCATATTGAGGAGCAATACTGTTGCCGGCAAGAAAGTCAATGGCCTTATCCAGCCCTCCGGCATCATATCCGACAAGCAACCAGAGTGGATATTGATCACCTAACCCCCTGCCGGCAGCTGCAATAATTGCAGTTGAGTCACGGTATACCGTCCCCGTTTCCTGTAATGAAACACTGAGTCTTTGAAAACCATTGTCCCCCAATTTGCAAAACAATCCGGTCTTTTTGTTATTCTGGCTTAAGCCTTTGAGCATCGAACTTTCATTCAATTCGTTCCATATGCCTATCAGCATGCCGCAAGTACTGCGCTGGTTTACTGTTTTTTCATCATACTCCTGGATATCGACTACATTTACCGCTCTATTTTTCAAGATATCTGCCATTTTTATTGCCCTGTCCTGACATGACTGGCTGTAGAATAGCGTAACTCCCCTGGATAAAGGTTGAGGGAAAGCCCCTATCATAGCTGGAGTAAAAGCGCTAAGTCCCCAATCATGGTAATCCCACCAGACTGTATCTCCCTGCTTAATTGTAATATCCCCGGCACCAGCAGCCGCCAGATTACCATTATAGTATAGAAACCAGTCCTCTTTTTTTCTCTCCCCCCCTTTTTTCTCTGTATAGCCTGAGATTTTTCCATTTATACTATTGACAAAAGAACCCCCATAGCTGCTCTCGACCT
>JAHDSE010000020.1 GCA_018432955.1 Syntrophomonadaceae bacterium | reverse complement strand
CCTGGAGCCAGGTTTCAATCAAATCCGCTTCTGCGGGCATATCTTTCAGCAGGATTTCTGCAGGTATATCAGTATTATCATGATAATACTGTTTGATAAAAAAGCCCATTAACTCCGCTTCATTCTCATCAACAGCTCTATTCAAAGTAAAGGTTTCTTTAGCTGTGATCTTCCCGGTCCGAACCTTAAACATTACAAGCAGGCTTTCCTTTTCTCCGGAAGCCATAGCCAGCAAATCCAAATTGTAAGCACTTTCAAAGATTACCTTTTGCTTTTCGCCAATCTTTTCTATAGCCCGAATCTGATCACGTATACGGGCAGCCTTTTCAAATTCCAGTTGAAGGGCCGCATCCTTCATCTCAGCCTCTTTGGATTTCAGGATATCCTTGTACTCTCCCTCCAGGAAAGCCAGCAAGTCATCCACCATTCGCCGGTATTCCTCTTCACTTACCTGTCCGCTGCAGGGAGCCAGGCACTTGCCAATATCACTGTTAAGACAGGGACGCGGCCTCTGCTTGAAGTTCCTGCATTTTCTCAGAGGAAAAATCCCGCTTAAGAGTTTAAGCGTTTCCTTTAAAGAGCCTACATCAGTGTACGGCCCAAAGTACTTGGAAACCCCATCCTTATCCTCTCTGACAATTGATATCCCGGGAAATTTATCTCCTATTCCCACCTTTAAATATGGATAGCTTTTATCATCCCTCAGGTCAATGTTATACCTGGGCTGGTACGCCTTAATAAGATTGTTTTCCAGTATCAGGGCCTCAACTTCAGTACTGCTCACAATATAATCAAAATCTGCCACCCTGTTCATCATTGCCCGGACACGCGGATGCAATCTTTCCCGGGATTGAAAATACGAACGCATGCGATTGCGCAGTTCCCTGGCCTTGCCAACATAGATTACCTGGCCCTGAGCATCCTTATACATATAGACCCCCGGCTTAAGAGGTACATTTTTTAAGCGTTCCTTCAGAGGATTTACTCCATCAGGCATCTTGTATCAAAACCTCTTTCAGATATTTTCCTGTATAAGAAAATCTGTTTTGGGCTATTTCTTCCGGTCGGCCCTGAGCCACAATCTCGCCGCCCTTTTCCCCTCCTTCGGGGCCCAGATCAATGATATAATCAGCCGATTTTATGACATCCAGATTGTGTTCAATAAGCAGAACGGTATTTCCATTATCCGCAAGTATGTTTAGTACATTAAGCAATTGCTTAATATCATCCGGGTGAAGTCCGGTAGTAGGCTCATCCAGTATATATAAAGTCTTGCCCTTGGAACGTTTTGATAATTCAGTAGCCAATTTGACCCTCTGGGCCTCTCCGCCTGAGAGGCTGGGAGCCGGCTGGCCCAGTTGCACATATGATAAACCTACATCCTGTAATACTTTCAGTTTGCGATGTACTTTGGGAATATTTTCAAAAAATTCTACGGCTTCATCAACAGTCATAGCCAACACATCTGCTATGGTCTTTCCCTTATACTTGATATCCAGGGTCTCGCGATTATAGCGCTTGCCCTTGCATACTTCACAGGGAATATAGACATCAGGAAGAAAATGCATTTCAATTTTTATTATCCCGTCTCCAGAACACGCTTCACAACGCCCGCCTTTGACATTGAAACTAAATCGTCCCGGTTTATAACCCCTTACCCGGGATTCCGCCGTACTGGCAAAAACCTCCCTTATACCGGTAAAAGCCCCTGTATATGTGGCCGGGTTGGAGCGCGGAGTCCTCCCAATTGGAGACTGATCAATATTAATAATGCGGTCAATATTCTCCCAACCCTCTATCAATTCATGCTCTCCTGGATAATACCTGCCCCTGTGCAGTTTTTTCATCAAAGCCGGATAAAGAATATCTTCAACCAGAGTGCTTTTCCCGGAACCTGATACTCCCGTAATAAGAACCATCTGTCCCAGAGGTATCTTTACATCTATATTTTTCAAATTGTGCTGCCGGGCACCTTTTATCAGCAGTGATTGTCCATTGCCGTTCCTGCGCTGCAACGGCAATTCTATCTTCAACTTACCTGAAAGATATTGACCGGTCAGTGATTTTTCCTCTTTTTTAAGTACTTCCAGATCTCCTGCGGCAATCACTTCTCCCCCGTGAACCCCTGCCCGGGGGCCAATATCCAAAATAAAATCTGCATTTTTAATGGTTTCTTCGTCATGTTCCACGACTATTACTGTATTCCCCAGGTCCCGCAAGCTTTTTAAGGTTGCCAGCAAGCGTTGGTTATCCCTGGGATGCAGTCCAATACTCGGCTCGTCCAGCACATACAGAACCCCTACCAGACTTGAGCCCACCTGAGTAGCCAGTCTTATCCGCTGGGCTTCCCCACCGGAGAGACTTCCGGCAGGTCTGTTCAATGTCAGATAATCCAGCCCAACATCCACCAGAAAATTCAATCTTTCATTTATTTCCTTCACTACCTGCCGGGCAATAAGCTCTTCGCGCTCATTCAAGCGCAGACCGGCAAAAAAGTCCATGGATTCCTTAACCTGCATGGCAGTAAGATCATTTATGGACAGCCCGGCTATTAATACCCACAGTATTTCCTCCCGCAGCCTTTTTCCTTTACACGCAGGGCATAATCTTGTTTTCATATATTTTTCAATTTCATCTCTTGCTGCATCCGATTTTGTCTCTTGATAACGACGGGCCAAATTATTTATTATGCCTTCAAAACTGGAACGAAAAACCCCGGTCTCACCATAGGAATTGGTATAAGTAATCTTGATTCGTTCTCCGCCGTTTCCATATAAAATGGTATTTAGTTGTTGCTTGCTTAATTCCTTTAGAGGAATATCCATAGGAATCCTATTTTTCTCAGCCATACCGGCAAGAATCTGATTGTAATAGGTGTAGAAATTGTTGGACCAGGGAATTATTGCCCCTTCTTCAAGGCTTTTTTCCATATCCAGCACCAGCTCCGGGTCAATTTCTCTTTTCATCCCCAATCCATCACATTCCGGACAGGCCCCAAAAGGATTGTTAAACGAAAACATACGCGGACTCAATTCCGGCAGGCTAAAACCACATTCGGGACAGGCAAAGTCACGGCTGTAAAGCATTTCTTCAATTTCTCCATCTTTTATCAATTGAACACTGATGCTGCCTTCACTCAATTCAAACGCCAGTTCCAGAGATTCTGCCAGCCTGCTGCGGATTCCTTCCTTGATTAACAAGCGGTCAATCACTGCACTGATACTATGTTTTTTGTTTTTCTCCAGCCGGATTTCTTCATCAGAGGTATATTCATACCCATCTGCCAGAACTCGGACAAAGCCTTCGCGGAAAAGGTGTTCCAGCGTTTTTTTGTGCTCTCCTTTTTGCCCTTTTACCACCGGAGCCAGAATCTTTATTCGACTCCCGCTATCAAGCCTTAAAAGACTATCAACCACCTGGTCAACTGTCTGCCTCTGTATAGGCCGCTGACAATTAGGGCAATGGGGAATTCCTATCCTGGCAAAAAGCAACCTTAAATAATCATATATTTCTGTTACCGTCCCTACCGTGGAACGGGGATTATTGGAGGTGGACTTCTGGTCTATGGAAATTGAGGGTGACAAACCCTCTATATAATCTACATCCGGTTTGTCCATCTGACCCAGGAACTGCCGGGCATAAGTAGAAAGGGATTCAACATAGCGTCTCTGCCCTTCACTGTATATCGTATCAAAAGCCAGGCTGGATTTCCCCGATCCTGAAACCCCGGTAAATACCACCAGCTTGTTTCTGGGTATTTTAACATCTATGTTTTTGAGATTATGTTCCCTTGCACCTTTGATATAAATGTACTCCTTCATTTGCCTCCTACACTCCCCCATTGCTTAAAACTCATCCTATAACCAGGATAGCCCAATCCCTGCCATAATTTCGCCATTCACAATTATTTATCGTTTTTTTCGCCTCTTTTTCCTGGAGCTTAAGCTTAATTCCTTGATCGCATCCCTTAATTGAGCCGCTTTTTCAAATTCAAGCTTTTCTGAAGCCCTGAGCATTTCAGCCTCCATTTCTTTTATCAAATGGATTCTTTCCTCTTTTCCCATATTCTTAAAATTATTTATATCATATTCACTGCTTTCCTCAGCAATAGTTGCCTCAATCGTTTTATGTACCGCCTTTTTAATACTTTCCGGGGTAATACCATTGATTTCGTTATAATCCCCCTGTTTCGCCCGGCGTCGATTGGTCTCTTCAATAGCCTCCTGCATAGATGGCGTTACCCGGTCTGCATACATTATAACCCTGCCGTCAACATTACGCGCTGCCCGGCCAATAGTCTGAATAAGTGACCTCGCAGAGCGCAAAAAACCCTCTTTATCTGCGTCAAGAATTGCCACCAGAGCTACTTCCGGCAAATCCAGGCCTTCACGCAAAAGGTTAATTCCGACCAGCACATCAAAACTCCCTGAACGTAATTCCCGCAGTATTTCCATTCTTTCCAGAGCCTCTATATCAGAATGCATATAGCGAACTCTAATGTTGGCATCAGCCAGGTAATCACAGAGGTCTTCAGCCATCCTCTTGGTCAGGGTGGTTACCAAGACCCGGTATTTCCTCGCTACAACCATTCTTATTTCTTCCATCAGATCATCAATTTGCTGTTCTGTAGGCCTGACTTCCACCTCGGGATCAAGCAAGCCTGTCGGGCGAATAATCTGTTCCACTACCTGTCCGCTTTTCTCTATTTCATAATCTCCCGGAGTAGCACTGAGGTAGATTACCTGCTTGATTTTATCATCAAACTCTTTAAATCTCAGAGGACGGTTATCCAGTGCCGAAGGCAGCCTGAATCCAAAATCCACCAGGTTTTGTTTGCGGGAACGATCCCCTTCGAACATTCCTCTAACCTGGGGTACAGACATATGAGACTCGTCCATAAAAAGCAGGAAATCCTCCGGGAAAAAATCAATAAGCGTATATGGCGCTTCTCCCGGAGCCCTTCCAGTAATATAGCGCGAATAATTTTCAATCCCCTTGCAATAACCCACTTCTTTTATCATCTCCAGGTCATACCTGGTTCTCTGTTCAATGCGCTGGGCCTCCAGAAGCTTTCCTTCAGTTTTAAACTTTTCCAGTTGCCCGGCCAGTTCCTTTTCAATCTCCCCGGCAGCTTTCAGCATCTTGTCCCACGTGCTCACAAAATGGGAAGCCGGGAATATCATTACATGAAGCCTCCTCCCCAGTATTTCTCCGGTTAAAGGATTATACTCGAGAATGCGTTCAATTTCATCACCAAAAAACTCTATCCTCATAGCCCTTTCTCCACTGGAAGCAGGGAAAACCTCAACAATATCCCCTCTCACTCGAAAATTGCCGCGGAAAAAGGAAAAATCATTTCTTTCATAATGATTTTCTACCAGTCTCCTCAAAAGCTCGTCCCGGTTTATTTCCATTTCAGGTCGCAGGGAAACCGCCAATGAATAATAATCCTCCGGTGCACCCAAGCCGTATATACAGGAAACACTGGCTACAATAATTACATCCCGCCTTTCCAGGAGAGATGCGGTAGCAGAGTGGCGCAGTTTATCTATCTCATCATTTATGGACGAGTCTTTTTCGATATAGGTATCGGTTTGGGGTACATAAGCCTCCGGCTGGTAATAGTCATAATAACTGATAAAATACTCCACGGCATTATCAGGAAAAAACTGTTTGAACTCCGAATACAATTGTCCTGCCAGGGTTTTGTTAGGGGCCATAACCAGAGCCGGGCGCTGGACTTCTTCAATAATTTTTGCCATGGTAAAAGTCTTGCCTGAACCGGTAACCCCAAGCAAAGTTTGATCCCGTAAACCAGCCTCCAGCCCCTTGAGCAATTGTGCTATCGCCTGGGGCTGATCCCCCATAGGCCTATAATCCGAATGTAAGCTGAACTTTCTCATAATACTCTCATACTCTCCTCTTCTAGCAACTACACAGTAGCCAGATAATGCGACGTAGTTTAATAGACGCAGATTATCGCAGATTTATATGATGGGACACAGGGGGACGTTTTCATTGTGTCATCAGGATGACACAATGAAAACGTCCCCCTGTGTCCCCCCCTGTGTCCCCTTACCTTAATTCAAAATTAACAATTCAAACTTCAAAATTTAGGCAGAGACTGCTGCGCTGTCTCTGTCTACCGCGGCGTTAGTCATCAGTGGCGGAAAGCAGTTTTTCTCCTACTTCCTGTCTTTTCTTTTCCAGGCTCTCAAAATCCATGAACATAGCATAAATCTTTTTCAGTTCCTTAAGACTGCGCTGGGCTCCTTCCATCTCTATTTGTGCTTCCATCAGAAAAGCCTCAAATTTGCGGTAGATTTCACTATTTGCTATTTCCAGCAAATCAGAATCATAATTATCCAGGAAATCTCTCATATCAATTATTATATCCCACGGCTTTATGGTCATCTCTGAATTACCAGCATCTATTAGAGCTATTTCCAGGTTACGTATTATCAACATTGACAAGTCTTCCTGTTTAAGACCACAGTGGTAATATTCCAAAGACAAACCCTTCTTTTTTGCTTTCCTGGCAATTTCGTTAATGACCGTTGATTTTCCGCTTCCCGGTGGTCCCTTAAACACAAATCTTTTTTTACACTCGGCACTGATTTCATCTACGTAGTTTACCATCCCGTCAGCGGTAAGAGCACTGGCAAAATAATGCCTTTCAACTGCTGCTTCTTCCATTATCTCGCTTGCCAGCTTTTCAACAAGCTGCTGAAGTTTTTCAATATTCAGGTGTTTTAAGCCTATCTTGTTCATTTCGTCTTTAACCCGTCCTGCATTCCTGAGAAGGTCATAAGCCTTATTATTCTGGCTATGAATCCGCTCGACCAGTTCCATGATCTTCGTGCTTTGGGCATATACAGCTTTTTCATCCCAATAATCACCCAGATTAATAATAATGGATACCCCTCCCGGATATTTGGGATCTATAGCCTGAGGCAGACTCCCATTAACCACAGCCGCCTCCAGTTGAGGAATGTACAATCCATCTGGATTTACCGGTTCCATAGCCGATATCCAGTATTCTATCTCATAACCCTGTTCGGAAACAGCTTCACCCAGCAACCTGATAAATGTTGATTTGCCCGAACCAGCCGCTCCTTTTAATATATAAACCTTTTTCAGGCCCTCCAGGAGTTGCGGAATAAAGGTATAAAAACCCTGGCTGGTATTACTGCTGGTGAATATATAACGGATTCTTCCCTTCTTGCTCACTTCATAACCCCTTTCCCTCTTTTGGTTTAGTCTATTCATTTTGTGAGCAAAGGGTTAATACTTTGGAAACGATTATAATAAAAACCGATTATTCAAGAAAATATACTATGGTTTGCAAACAGTCGTCTTAATCGTTTGAAAATGCCGCGGATAAAATGGAAAAAACTATCCTCCGCTATAATAAGGTATTGCCTGCTGTTTGTTTCCGGCACACTAATAATACCCAATTCCTTCCCGGCGTATCCAGCAATTGAACACCTTATTAACTCCTCACCTCTTATTATTTCCATTTCCGCTTTTTCCCCATATCTCCACAATTCCTTAAAAAACTGCGGCGAAGTCAGTATTCTTCCATTAATCGACAGAATAATATCCTGTGACTTGATCCCAGCTTGTTTCGCCAGACTTCCAGGCTTTACATCCAGAACCATAAGTCCTTGTTCAGGCTTGAAGTAAACGGCATTTTCTTTGTTTTCCTCCCTGATTCCCAGCCAGATAACAAGTTCGTGCCCCAGGGGACTGAGCAATGCTGCAAAAACGAGCAATTTGTCCCAGTGAAAGGACAGGACAGATACCAGAAGAAGAGTGACACTAAAGAAAAACAATCGCCGGGCTGACTTCATGGTTCTCTGGCGTGGAGTATCGGTAGTGCTGATCTCACCGTAACCAAGAACAGCCAAAACAGGAACCAGCCCATAACTATAGTTCTGAGCATAAGCTGAAGCATCATTCAATAAAGGCCACCAATTGGGCATACCCACAACGCCCATTGAAGTGTCGGCACCAGCAGTAACCAAGGCAATTAAAGGCAAAGGCCAAAACTTTTGCAGGTTAAAGCCCCCCCTGACTTCATTTTTTCTTTTAATATACATAGGCACCGGGGTTAAATGTCCATCCAGAAGTATTAAGAGACTCTCAATCATATGCAGAACAGCAATTAAAGCTATTAACTGGGGAATATTTATATCCGGAATGCCTGTCAGGAGGCTGAAAAGTGCCAGAATACCTCCAGCATAGGCGAAACAAATAAAACGCGGGTTTATCAGCATCAATAATACAGCCAGCAGCCAGAGCTGCATAATACCGATATTATCCAGGCTTATACCAAGAAAGATTAAAAGGCAGCTCCCCAGAAGCCCTCCCAGCAAGCCCAGTAAAACAGAAATAAGTGCAGAACAGCAATAGAGCTTTCTTTTTATATCCAGTATGCGTTCAGAAAGCTTTTCCAGGCGCCTGTACTGCAAACACACAATTAAAAAAAAGCTCAAATAAATCAAAACAAAAAGAGGCGAAGTAAATGTCTCCATCAGTACTCGCCCCATCATTAACAGAATCGACAAAAAGCCTTGCTCCTCTCGCTCACCATCAATAATCAGCAGCTCTTTATTATTTTGCCGCCATAAGAATCAACAGGCCTCTCCTATTAATTAAAATATTTGTTCCTTGAGCATTTCCCTGGCCTTCTCCAACTGCAGATCCATACTACTTTCAGGATCATTCTCCACTTCATAATCAGGATATATCCCAATTTCATTAATATCTGTACCCTCAGGAGTAAAGTACTTCCGGGTAGTAAGCTTCAAAGCACCACCATCTGGCAAAGGATAAAGAGTTTGCACCAATCCCTTGCCAAAGGTTTTCTGTCCCAGCAGAAGAGCGCGTTTATTGTCCTGCAGAGCACCAGCCAGTATTTCAGCGGCACTGGCACTATCCTGGTTTACCAGAACAACCAGGGGAAGATCTATCTTACCCGATGAAGCCCGATGTACAGTCTTATTTCCTTTTGCGTCCACCTCGCTTACCACTTCCTCGCCATCCAGAAAAATACTGGCTACGGAAATAGAAGCACCGAATTCTCCGCCACCATTATTGCGCAGATCCAAGATTAGTCCTTTTATCTTGTCTTCGTTAATAAGTCTATTTACACTATCAACCATTTCGCCGGCAGAATGTGCATGGAATTGATTAAGCCTTATATATCCAATCTCAGGATTATCTTCAATGACTTGATCCTCAACTGAGGGAACATTAATTATCTCCCTTATAATCTGAAAGTCGTATTCCTTCCCATCTGATTCACGATAGACACCCAATTCCAACTGGGTTCCCGGATCTCCTCTCATCAAAGCCACGGCTTCATCCTGAGTCATATTAATAGTACTGTCCCCATTTATTCTGATTATAATATCTCCATGTTTAAGGCCTTCTTTATAAGCCGGAGTCCCTTTAATAGGAGAAATAATTTTCAAAGAGCCTTCGGCATCCTGGAGCACATAAACCCCGATCCCCCCAAATTCTGCATTAAGCCTTAACTGCAATTCTTCATAACTATCTTTGCTAAGGTACTTAGAATAAGGATCGTTGAGAGCATCAACAACACCTCTGCTGGCTCCGGTGAATAATTGCGAAGCATCAATCTCATATAAAGACTCAGTCTCAACCAGACCCATTACACTTAACAGGGTGGTTAACCCTGGTCCATTGCTTAGATATATAAACAACAGAACAGATATAAAGAAAACTCCTATAATTGCAAAAAAGGTATTAAAGGCTTTTAGTAATGTTTTGACTTTCAAAATTTCACCACCATATAGTATTTTATTACTAATACATCCCTAATATGTTAACTCAATATTACAGCTAACACAAATACCACCATTAAAACAAGGGGCATTTGCCAGCCCCTTATATCAATGTTGAAAATTTAATTCTTAATGCTGATGTTATTGCGAAAATTCATGGATTTCACGCCTAGTGAATAATACCGTCGATCAACGCAGCTTTGAAGATTTCGAACCAGATCAGGCACCAGCTCACTCTTCATCTGGATTATCAAAAAGACTGTATGATTGCTGAGTACCTGACTACCATAATTCAGAATTAAGAATTATATAATCGGGCAGCAATCTGCTACCCTTAAAAACTCGTTTAATTTATATAAGGCATGGGATCAGTATAGCTTCCATTTATACGAACTTCAAAATGCAGATGCGGGCCGGTGCTCCACCCGGTACTGCCGACCTTTCCAATAGCCTGCCCCTTTTCAACACTTGCCCCATTACCCACCAGAAAACGTGACTGGTGTGCATATAAGGTAGATATTCCATTACTGTGGTCAATAACCAGTGTCTGCCCATATCCTCCCATTGTCCCGGCATGTATAACTGTACCACTATCAGCAGCAACAATAGTTGCACCCATAGGCGCACCGATATCAACCCCGGTGTGCATCCTCCTGTCTTTCAATATGGGATGATATCTCATACCATAGGGAGAAGTAATAGCCCGGTAACCTGGTGTAGGCCAGGTATAGGTTCCGGTTCCTGTAGTAGCATTTCCTCCGGGTTGAGCATTTCTGATTAATTGTTCCAGTTGCTGAGAGGTCTTTTCCAATTCTTCCAGGGCTTTCAAATATGAGCTTTTTTCCTCGCGTACAGAATTCAATATCTCTGTTTTCTTTTCTTTCTCGGAATCGAGCTCCTCTTTCTTGCTTTCCTGGCTGGCCTGGATGCTCAACAATTCTTTCCGTTTGACTTCCAGTTCACTTTTTTTGTTGTTTAAGTCCTTCTTTTCTCTGTTGATAGAGGCTATAAGTTCCATATCCTGTTCAACTATACTGTTAAGCAAATCATAACGGGTGAGAAAATCCTTGAAATCTGCTGCTGCCAGTAAAACCTCCAAATATGAGACATCGCCTTCTTCATAAATAAATACCAGTCTCTCATTCAAAATTTCGGTCTTATTGCTTAATTTCTTTTCTGCTTCAACAATTTCTGTCTCAGTCTTTTTTATACTGTTTTCCAGAGAATCTATCCGCTCAACCAGTGTACTAATCTCTGTTTCTATCCTGTCAATATTTCCTTCGACATTCTGTATTTGCCCCATTATGGTCTTTTCTTTTTCCTTCGCCTGGCTCAGATTGCTCTGGTTTTGATTAATCTTTCGGCTTACGTCCTGGAGTTTTCGCTGGGCATCATCTATTTCATCAGCATATGCTGGAATGATCATTCCAATTAATAATAAGAGCGAAATAATCAAAGTGAGTAATTTCCTGTTTTTTTTCATTCCCCATAATCCCCCTTAGTTTTTATTTCCCGAAACCATTATTTCTTTAAACATCCAAAAATCGGTTTAGAGAGATATATGTCCCCAAAACCCCTAATACTGAGCCGGTCAAGAACAATGATATATATATTTTGCTTAATATAATCGGATCGCTCAGCAAGGAGAAAAAATATATGGAATCCGTCTTGGAAATCAGTGAATCATAGCCCAACAAGAGCAGAACAATAGCCACCAGAGCCCCCAAACTCCCCAACAATATTCCTTCAATAAAAAATGGCCAGCGTATAAACCAGTCCGTAGCTCCGATCAACTGCATGAGCTTGATTTCCTTGCGCCGGGCAAAAATCGCCAGTCTGATAGTAGTTGCGATCAATAAAACTGCCCCCAGGCTTACTAACACAATAAATATTACGCTTATTACCCTTATCCATTTAGTAATGTTAAATAACTTCTCCACTACGCCCTGCCCGTAATTGACCTTATAAACCCCATGTACTTTTTCTACTTTTTTAGCAATATCAGCAACATTATGGGGATCAGCCGCTTTGATTTCATAACTGTTGGGCAAAGGGTTTTCGCCAATAGTAGTTCCCAGATTATATTCTTTGCCTCCAAAATTCTCCTGCAATCTATGCAGAGCCTCTTTCTTCGACACAAAAGTAAGCTGTTTAACCCCATCCATTTTCTCTATCTCTTCTCCAGCATCCCTTATCTGCGAAGAACTGAGATTTTTTTCGAGGAAAGCTATAATCTCCACATCGGATTCCAGGCGGTTCATAAAACTACCGGCGTTCATGGTCATCAGTACTGCAATACCCAGAATCAATATAGAAATAGAAACTGTAGATATAGTGGCAAAACTCAACAATCTGTTTCTCATTAAAGAATTCAAAGCTTCACGGATAAAATAAAGCATATTTTTGATTATCATAAAAAGAACTCCCCTGCCAGGCTGTCAGAGATGATCCTGCCATTTTCCAACATAATAATACGTTTATGGGCAGCCCTTACCAGTTCCTGGGCATGAGTTGCCATAATAACTGTGGTCCCCTTACGATTGATATCATATAATAGTTCCATTATTTCAGTGGAAATACGAATATCGAGATTACCGGTAGGTTCGTCAGCTATCAACATAAGCGGCCGATTGGCCAGGGCCCTGGCAACGCCTACCCGCTGTTGTTCTCCACCGGATAACTCTCCCGGAAAACACTTCTCTTTGCCTTTTAACCCGACCATTTCAATAACTTCAGGCACCCGTATCTTAATATCTCTAATATTGGCCCCCACTACCTCCATAGCAAAAGATATATTTTCGCTCACTGTTTTATTTTCCAGAAGTTTGAAATCTTGAAAAACGATACCGATATTGCGTCTTAATTTGGGAACCTCACTTCTTTTCATCCTTACAATACTACGGGATGCAATAAATATCTGCCCACGAGTGGGAATCTCTTCGCGGAAAAACATCTTGACCAGGGTTGATTTCCCCGCACCACTCGAACCCATGAGAAAAATAAACTCCCCCCGCTCTATCCTCAGGGAAATATCATCCAGTGCTTTCACTCCATTGGGATAAATTTTGGAAACATTGTAGAATTGGACTAACATCTGTTCCTCCTACGGCTCTAACCCAACAGACTCTATTTTAAAGACCCGTAAGGTTTTTATTTCACAATCAAGGATATACAAAGCTAAATCTCTGAAAATAACTGCTCTTAATTCTGACATAAATTCAGTAATACTTACGAAAATTCCCTGAAATTCTTTCTATTTTATGTCATAATACCATAAAACCGATCAATTTTTTATTATATTGAAAAATAAAAAACCACCTACATGTAGGTGGTTCTACAAAATACTTTAAATTCCTTTTTATTTTTGTTTCTTCTTTATTAAATCATGAAATTTTTCCACTATCTGCTCGGGAGTCAGTCCATAATACTGCAAAAGCTCATCAGGACTACCCGATTGCCCGAATACATCATCCAACCCCATACGAATTACTGGAACCGGAAAATGTTCACAAACCACTTCACATACTGCACTGCCCATGCCTCCCAGAACACTATGTTCTTCCAGTGTCAAAATAGCTCCGGTTTCCCTGGCCTTTTCAATAATCAAATCTTTGTCCAGGGGTTTTATTGTATGCATATCCACTACAGATACTCCAATCCCCTCTTGTAGCAGTAAATCAGCAGCCTGTAAAGCCTTTTCCACCATGATCCCACAGGCAATCAGGCAGGCATCCTTCCCCTTCCTTAATTCTATTCCTTTACCTATTTCAAATTCCATATCATCATCATGAATAAGCGGCAGGGATGGGCGGCCCAATCGCAAGTAAGCCGGTCCTTTCTGCTCATAGAGTTTAAAAAGAGCTTTCCTGGTACTGACACCATCAGAAGGCACCAGTACGCAAATATTGGGTACGCTGCGCATAAGAGCAATATCTTCAACAGATTGATGGGAAGCACCATCCTCCCCAACGGTAACACCGGCGTGGGTTGCGCAAATCTTAACATTCAAATTCCCGTAGGCAATGGAATTTCGCACCTGTTCAAATGCTCTGCCTGTAGCAAAAATAGCAAAAGAACTGGCAAAGACTACTTTGCCTGCTGTCGCCAGGCCCGCTGCCATCCCCATCATATTCTGCTCTGCAATTCCGGCATTTATAAATCTTTCCGGGAAACTCCGGGCGAATTCTGCTGTCTTGGTTGATTTGGAAAGATCGGCATCCAATACCACAATATCCTGATGTAGTTTCCCCAATTCCAGCAGAGCCTTACCATAGGCATCCCGTGTAGCTTGCTTTTCCATAGTCTATCCTCCTCCTGATCAGGCAAGTTCCAATAGGGCTTTTGCAACTTCGTCTTTTTTAGGCGCAGTACCATGCCACTCCACACGGTCTTCCATAAAGGAACAGCCCTTGCCCTTTATGGTATTGGCAATTACTGCTGTAGGCTTGCCCCTGGTATTTTGAGCGGTCACCAGCGATTCCATGATTTGCCGGTAGTCATGACCGTCTATAGCCAACACTTCCCAACCGAAAGCCCTGAATTTATCAGCTACCGGCTCAGGTGACATAATATCTGCTATTCTGCCATCTATCTGCAGCCCGTTATGATCCACAAAAATCAGGAGATTGTCCAATTTGTAATGGGATGCAGCCATAGAAGCTTCCCAAACCATGCCTTCTTCCAGTTCACCATCTCCCAGCAGAGCATAGACCCGGTAATCCTTTTTGTCTATTTTCCCTGCCAGGGCCATTCCTACAGCCCAGGATATCCCCTGTCCCAGTGAACCGGTACAAGCCTCAACCCCTGCCAATTTATTCCTGTCGGGATGTCCCTGCAGGGGACTTCCAAGTTTCCTTAGAGTCAGCAGCTTTTCCCGTGGAAAAAAACCCTTTTCAGCCAGTGCGGCATAGAGAAGCGGGGCCGCATGCCCCTTGCTTAAAACAAAGCGATCCCTGTCTGCCCATTGAGGGTTGTTTTCATCAATATTCATTTCCCAGAAATACAGACAGGCAACAATATCTGCCGCTGACAATGACCCTCCAGGGTGTCCTGAACCTGCAGCGCCCAGCATTTCTATTATATCCCGGCGCATTACCCTGGCCTTCTCCGCAATTTCCGCTATAATACTTTCACTGATCTCCTTCACTTCGCTCCTCCTTGGCTTCAAAATTTTAACTGCGCCGCAGGGGAATGACGCTGGTTCGCTACGCTCACACGCAGATTCTTATGATTAACACAGATTTTATTTGTGAATGTTCGGTGGACACCAAAAATTTAGCTGATAGTTAATAAATTACCCGGCTTAAAATAGTGTCTAATTTCAGGAATAGCGGAAGCTAAAGCATCCGTTATTCCTATAAAACTTTTAGAAAAAAGCAATTAATTAACTACAAGTTCAATACAGTAGAACTCTTCTAAAACAAAAATTAAAACAAAAAATCAGCATCAATCATACAGATCTGCGTTAATCTGCGTCTATTCCCCCGCTGCGCATAATCTGTCAATTAAGGCATTGGATTTATTTCTTATGCAGGCAAGCAGTTATGAAGGGGTCCAGGTCTCCATCGAGAACTGCCTGAACATTCCCTATCTCCAAACCGGTACGATGGTCCTTCACCAGAGAAAAGGGATTCATGGTATAGGTCCTTATCTGACTGCCCCAGGCTATCTCCTTATATTCTCCCTTTAGGCTCTGCATATTATCCGCTGCTTCCTTTTCTTTCATTTCATAGAGTTTAGCCTGCAGTATTTTCAAAGCTGAGATTCGATTGCTATGCTGGGAACGCTCATTCTGACATTGAACTACTATTCCTGTAGAAATGTGAGTGATGCGCACCGCAGAATCAGTTTTATTAACATGCTGGCCTCCAGCCCCCCCTGATCTATAAGTATCAATACGCAGATCTTCCTGCTTAATACTTACCTCAATTTCACTGCTGACCTCTGGAAGAACAGACAGTGAAGCAAAAGACGTATGTCTTCTGCCTGAAGAATCAAATGGCGATATACGTATTAAACGATGCACTCCTTCTTCGCATTTTAGCTTTCCATAAGCATAACTGCCTTTTACCAGGAAAGTGACACTCTTTACTCCTGCTTCATCTCCTGCCAAAAAATCCAAAATTTCCACCTCGTAGGCGGATGACTCAGCCCAGCGCGTATACATTCTCAGAAGCATTTCCACCCAGTCCTGGGCCTCCGTACCCCCGGCACCGGCATGAAGGGATACGATGGCATCTCTTTCATCCTGTTTGCCAGAAAACAAAATCAGGAGTTCAAACTCCCTGAAGCGCTTCAGTAAAGCTGCTATTTCCCCTGTGGTTTCCCTGAAGAGTTCCTGTTCGTTTTCCTCTTCAGCCATTTCCAGCAGCTCTGCCAGATAAGAAGCTGTTTCCACAAGCTCTTCGTATTTATCAATATTTTCCTGCAATATACTGATTTTTTTCAAAACTATCTGAGCTTCCTGCCTGTTATTCCAGAAGCCCTCATCCAGAGTTTTTTTATGCAGGACTCCTATCTGTTCTTTTGCCTTATCAATGTCAAAGAGAAGCCCTCATTTCCTGCAAGCGATTTGAAATATCATTTATGGTCTCTCTGGGATCTTCAATAAAAATAATACCACCCCTATTATTAATTTTAAATTATTAATTTTTAATTTAGGAAGAAACGCGAAGCGTTTCCTTTTATCGTTATACTATAAATTAATCGTTCCCACTTGTATATCCTCATAAACCTACCAAAATGCTAATTAGCAATTATTAATCAAGGAGAAGCATAAGCTTCTCTACATTAATTCAGAATTAAGCATTCAAAATTCCAAATTATTTAAGTGCTTTCCACTTTCGGTGGTTCGAAATAATCGTATTTTTTCTTTAGTATAACAATATCAACTCGCCTGTTCATGGCCCTGCTGATATTATCATCATTGGCCACCAGCGGTCTGTTCTCTCCATAACCGATAATTGACAATCTTTCGGCAGGTACACCTGCTTCTTCATTCAGAACATGTACAACATTGGAAGATCTTAAGACAGATAATTCCCAGTTGGAAGGAAATTTGCCGGTGCTGATGGGTAAATTGTCAGTATGCCCTTCCACCCTTATATAATTAGGCAGCTTTTTCAGCGGTTCTCCCACTTCACGGATTATTTCCCTGGCCTGAGAAGTTAAATGGTCAGAGCCACTGGCAAAAAGCAATGCATCTTTAAAGCTTATTACCAATCCTCTTTCCTGTTCGTAGATAATAATATGCTCACTCAATTTTATGGCTGCCTGATTCCCTGCCTGCTCGGCCTGGCTGGCCTCTCTATCCTTGGTTTCAATAAATTCGGCTATCAGTTCTTTTACTTCGTTTAATTGTCCCTGGTTATCAGAAACTGTTCCTGGCCCTTCAGGAAGTATCTGTCCAGATATACCATCTACCATAGAAGGCCCCTGGCTGTCCAGAACCGACATCGCCTGACCTGTTAGTACAATACTGAGAGAATTTGCCACCGCCTGATATTTCTGGGCATCAATCTGACTCATAGAATACATAAGAACAAAGAAAGCCATCAAAAGGGTAATCAGATCGGCATAGGTAATCAGCCAGCGTTCCATTCCTCCGCCGCCGCCTTCTCCTTCCCCGGAGCCGCCTTTCTTTCTCCTGCGACCGGCCATCTAATCACATCCCCATTTCCAGTCTCTGCTGTTCCGCCTCCTGCCTGGCTTCCGGCGGCAGGAAAGTCATCAGTTTCTCCCTTATAACTCTGGGGTTTTCACCAGCCTGAATAGAAAGGATACCTTCAAGTACCAGTTCCATTAAGACCATAGACTTATCCGACTTGACCTTTATCTTGGTAGCAAATGGTATCCATAATACATTGGCTGAAGCTACCCCGTAGAGAGTAGCCAGGAAGGCAACTGCAATAGCTCCGGCCAGTTGATCAGGTTCAGAAAGATTACTCAAAACATGTATCAGCCCCATGACAGTTCCTATGATTCCCATTGTAGGTGCATAGCCCCCGGCTGTAATAAAAATATCATGCCCTACCTTTTCAGCCTTTTCCTGAGCTTCGATTTCCATTTCCAGCATGTTCCTGGTCAATTCGGGATCAGTCCCATCTATTACCAGCTGCAAGCCGCGGGTAAGAAACTCATCATCAATTTCCCCCAGCTGGCTTTCCAGGCTCAGTAAACCTTCACGCCTGGCCTTGTCTGCGGTATCCACCAGGGATTCCAACACTGAAAAGTAGTCAACCTTTTTGTCCTGAAAAACTACCTTCAGAAAATAGGGTACCTTTCTAAGTTCTGACATAGTAAAACTGATTACTGTAGCACCAATAGTACCGCCAAAAACAATAATAAATGCCGTATGTACCCAGAGCATTCCAGCATGTCCACCTTCCAGCAGGAAACCTCCTACCAGACCTCCAATGCCAATTAATAATCCTATAAGAGTAGCTAAATCCATTAACTGACCCCTCTCCCACAACATTTCTTGTATTTTTTACCGCTGCCGCAGGGGCAGGGATCATTACGTCCCACTTTCTTTTCACTGCGGCGAATCGGCTTGGTTACTGTCCCCTCACCCTGGTTTTCAAATGTTTTTCTTTCCTCCTGTTGGGCAACAACCCTGACCCGCAAAATATATCTTACCAGATCCTGCTTAATACTAAAAATCATCGACTGGAAAGCTTCAAAAGCCTCAAATTTATACTCAATCAAGGGATCCCGCTGGGCATAAGCCCTGAGGGAAATCCCGTTTCTAAGCTGATCCATGGCATCAATATGTTCCATCCATTTTTCGTCTATAATTCTCAGCATCAAGACTCTTTCGAGTTCACGCATGGTCTCAGAGCCCATTTCCTTTTCCCGGGCTTCATACTGAGCATGAGTACGTTCAGCTAAAAAAGCTGTACATTCACTTATGGTCATTCCCAGCAGATCTTCGCTGCTGAAATCCGGCTGGGGAATGATGTGCTGTTCTACATAAATCAGGAGCCCCTTTAGATCCCACTCATCTGAATATTTTGCTTCCCCGGCAAAACTGGCGACCACCTGATCTATTACATCATCTATCATACTGGAGATAGTTGTCTTGAGTTCCTCGCCAAAAAGTACTTTATTACGTTCGCCATAGATCACTTCACGCTGCTGATTTATTACATCATCATACTCCAGAACATTTTTTCTGATACTGAAATTCCGGCTTTCCACCTTTTTCTGAGCGTTCTCTATTCCTCGCGATATCACCTTGTTTTCTATGGGAATATCATCATCCATCCCCAGGCGGTCCATAAGACCTTCCAGGTTTGATGATCCAAATAAACGCATCAAATCATCTTCCAAAGAAACATAGAAATGCGATTCACCCGGATCTCCCTGCCTGCCTGAACGACCCCTGAGCTGGTTGTCAATACGCCTGGATTCATGCCTCTCAGTCCCCAGAACATATAGTCCTCCAAGCTCCTTTACTCCCTCACCGAGAACTATGTCTGTACCTCTGCCCGCCATATTGGTAGCAATAGTAACTGCAGCTTTCTGCCCTGCCTGCGCTATTATCTGGGCTTCCTTTTCATGGTGCTTGGCATTAAGAACCTGGTGCTTGATGCCTTTCCTGGCAAGCATTTTGCTCAAAAGCTCAGATTTTTCTATCGAAATGGTCCCTACCAGTACCGGCTGTCCTTTTTGGTGTCTTGCATCTATATCCTGTGCAACCGCCTCAAATTTGCCATTCTCACTCCGATAAATCAGGTCCGGGAGATCCTTTCTTACCATAGGCATATGGGTTGGTATCTCAACAACATCCATACCATATATTTTCCGGAATTCTTCCTCCTCCGTCCTGGCTGTACCTGTCATGCCAGCCAGCTTCTTATACATACGGAAGTAATTTTGAAAGGTTATGGTAGCCAGGGTCTGGGATTCCTTTTCAATTTTAACACCTTCTTTGGCTTCAATAGCCTGGTGCAGCCCATCGCTGTAACGTCGGCCAAACATTAAACGGCCGGTAAATTCATCTACTATTATTACCTGTTCATCTTTTATTACATAGTCACGATCCCTTTTCATCAGGCAATGAGCCTTTAAGCCCTGGTTAACATGATGAGCCAGTTCCATATTTTCCGATAAATTTTCTATCTTAAAATAATTCTCCACCTGTCTAACCCCATCTTCTGTCAGGGTAACCAGGTGAGCCTTTTCATCTACAATATAATCAGTCTCATTCTGCAGTTTGGGAATAAAGGCAGCAATCTGATAATAAAGTCCGGTAGGCTTATCACCTTCACCAGAAATAATCAAAGGAGTCCGGGCTTCATCAATAAGTATGGAATCGACTTCATCTATAATGGCATAACTCAGAATACGCTGAACCCGCTGTTCTTTGCTTACTACCATATTATCCCTGAGGCAATCAAATCCCAGTTCATTATTGGTAGCATAAGTAATATCGCAGGAATAAGCCTTTTTTCTCTCCTCATTATTTAAACCATGGACTATAAGTCCAACGCTGAGCCCGCAGTATTCAAAAACCGGCCGCATCCAATCAGCATCCCTGCTGGCCAGATAGTCATTTACCGTAACAATGTGAACCCCATTACCTTCCAGGGCATTCAAATATGCAGGCAAGGTCGCAACCAGGGTCTTCCCTTCACCAGTCTTCATTTCAGCTATCCTGCCCTGGTGAAGAACTACCCCTCCGATTAACTGCACATCAAAATGTCTCATACCCAGGGTACGCCTGGAGGCTTCTCTTACTAAAGCAAACGCCTCTGGTAATATATCGGCAAGTTTTTCACCTTTCTTTAATCTTTCCTGGAATTCATTTGTTTTTTGGGGAAACTCTTCCTCAGTAAATGCCTCAAAACGGCTTTCCAGGGAATTTATATCATCGACCGTTTTCCGTAGTTTCTTTATTTCCTTGTCATTATTATCTATCAGTTTTTTAAGCACATTTTTAATCATTATCTTTTTACCTCTTTCAAGAAAAGAGGAACCATATGGTTCCTCTAATACATCATTTTCAATATTATAATATTATCATTTTTCTTGTGGTAGCTTCAACTAATCAAAATGAGGTTCAATCAAGCCATAATTACTGTCTTTCCTTTTATAGACCACATTGACCTCATCGGTGTCGGCATTGAAAAAAACGAAAAAACTATGCCCCAGAAGGTTCATCTGCATTATAGCTTCTTCTTCATCCATAGGTTTTAAGGCAAACCTCTTGGTTCTTACAATATTAAACCTCTCTGTTGCTTTTTCGTTATTCTCCAATTCGTTTTTGATCTCTTCCGCCAGTGCTTTCTTTAGCCCTGCACCCCGATTGCTCCTGTATAACCTGGTTTTATACTTATCAATCTGTTTTTCCAATTTCTCCTCTACCAGGTCTATTGAGGCATACATATCATCACTGGCTTCTTCCCCGCGAAGGATAACTCCATTAAGAGGAATGGTTACCTCGACCTTATGACCCTCACCTTCAATCGACAGAGCTACCTGAGCTTCCTTCACATCGTCAATGTACTTCTCCAACTTGGAAAGCCTTTTAGTGGTATAGTCTTTTAACGCATCAGTAAGTTCAATGTTTTTGCCTCTAATATCAAACCTCATACAACCACTCCTTTCCGTGTTACCTTTAATTCTATGCTAAATTGGCTTATAAGTAAACCAAGACTCTCCGGAAGATCAAAAGCTCCCCATAAAATTATATGCGGAAGATAATGCAACTTTCCAATACCTCAAAAAATACAAAAACCGGGCGTATAAGCCCGGTAATATATTCATCTTTAATATGATGCTTCTTTTTGTCTCTGGAAACACTCCATGCAATATACGGGTCTGCCTTCTACAGGTCTGAAAGGTACCTGGGTCTCGGCTCCACATTCAGCACAAATCGCTGAGAACATCTCGCGCGGAGCTCTGTTGCCATTGCGGCTGTTGCGACGGTTATTCCTGCATTCTTTGCAACGCTTGGGTTCATTTTCAAAACCCTTTTCATGATAGAATTCCTGTTCACCAGCGGTGAAAATGAACTCCTGGCCACAATCCTGGCATACTAAAGTTTTGTCTTCAAACATCTAAAAAAATCCCTCACTTTATTGAATTTTGCCGGGAGAACTCTATAGACCAGATGTCCTACCGACCCTTAGGGCTAATTATATACTCAAAAACTAAAAATGGCAAGATACTCTGCCATTTTTAGTCAATTATTCAATTAAAATATGAGTCACTCTCTGCCCTTATATATTAGCTTTCCGTTAATCAAAAAGCATTATTCATCACCCTGGTATTTTTGCTCCATGGCTTTTTTATAGGCATTACTGGCCTCTTGACTGCCGGATCTTGTTTTCCTGCCGTTGGAACCATAGCCTTTTTTCATGAGTGATTGACTTTTTGTATCATTTTCGTTGATAAGAAGCAATTCTTTACCCAGTTCTGTTATAAGGATTTTTAGCTCCACAAAGCTCTCTTCCGCTATCTTTTTTTCCAAGTGGCTAAGAACAAACTCCTCTATTCCCAGTTCATTTTTAAGTCCTTCCTGAAGAAGCTTATTTTTTTCATTCAGTCGACCAATATCAAACAAAAGCTCCTGCCGCTTCTTAAGAATACTGTTGATATCTCCTGTTTCCTGCATTGTATCTTCTTTCCCCAGCAGTCTTAGTTGCTGCCGGGAAAACTCGGTCATTTTTTTATACAATGCCAGCTGCTGGCTGAAATTATCAATTATTGCTTTTAAGTTCTTGTTCATTATTTTCGCTTCCTGACCTGCTTTTTTGTGGATTCGGCAAAACAAAAATCATCATTTTACTATTCGAAGGCTTGTTATTATCGTAAAAAAGGTTGCTTCCCTTTGGGAAATCTATGTTTTTCTCTACTTTTTTTTGTCAAAAAACCAGGCTTCTGAATAAGCTTCTTTAGGCACATACGCATCGTAAGCCTTTTTGCTCTTCTGAGCCCGGTTATATTTATCGCTGCTATCCTGCATCAATTTTTTTACATATCCCCTGCTTTCCTGATCCTTGTTGGCAATGATTTTTATGGTTTCAATTATCTTCTTTTTCTTTTCCGCGTATAAAAACCGTTCACCGTCAATCTCGGAAATTTCATCTATCTTCAGGACAGACAAGCCTGCTTTTTCTTCATATTCCTGAATTCGAGCATTCAGTATATTTATTTTAGCAATAATCTTCTGGCGTTTTTCAAACAAACGCAACAATTCTTCGCTAATACCATTATCATTTTTGCTGTCTGCATCCTGCAATAGAAGCAATTGCTCATTGGCTATTATCAAAAAACCATTAAAAAGCCGTTCTATTTCTTTAATGCTGTTAAAGAGATTTTTTTCTGCGCTCATAGTTTATTATCCTGTCCTGGGAAGGTTCTTGATACTATCAACACCATCATCTTCTATTCCTTTTTCTCTGGTAGCTTTTTGCCAAACATTACGTTTGTTTAGCATTAGCTTTTCCAGCTCATTTATAATAGCACAATCTTTCATAATATTTGCTTCTGCTATTTGATTATACAGGTAATTATATAGGTCTGAAAGTTCCCGGGAGGTTTGTTCTTCAGTACTAAGAACAGCCATAAGTTCAAAAATAATATCCTGAGCAACAATTATCTGTACGTGAGCCTGGCTGTAATCATTATTATTGATAGCCATTTGAGCTTTTGCCAGATTTTTAATGGCTCCGTCATAAAGCATCAATAATGGCCTGCTTAATAATACAACATCTCCTGTCTGCTCCTCATAATCTTCATATGCCCAGGTATTTGTATTCACCTGACTTCCTCCTTGCTTCTTGCAAACATCTTCTTTGGCAAACCCCTTTTACACAAACTCATCAACCAGAATACCCAGGATTTCGTCTAAGGTTTCTCTTACTCTGGCTGAAAAATCCAGCAAATAATCAGGCGGAATTTCTTTTATCACTTCTTCTGAAATAGTGTCTACCACTTTGACCTGATAACGTCCACTTCCCTCATGAAGTTGAAACTCCAGCCGATGATCGGATATCCTCATTGCCTTGTTTAAAACATCCACGGCCTCCTGAACTTCTTCCATCCGGGCTTTGTGAGGAAGTAAATTATCCATTCTTAGTTTATCAGCTGTTTCCTGAACACTAACCCCTTTCACTGCCGCACTGCTATTTGTCTCAGTTTTCGAAGGAAGAAAATCTGTTGCCGTCCCTGGCCCGTCAACTCTCACAAAATCGCCTCCCTGCGTAATAATCTCTGCTATTTGTATCGCTTTTTCTTATAAAAACCTTTAAAGGTATCTCAAATAAGTTAAGCACCAGTATTTTAAGTTCTGCTAACCCTTTATGTTTATCTTCTGTAACACTGGATTATTCCCAGCAACTTGAGTGCCGGCAGCCTGCTGTTTATTTTCAGGAACATTATCAGGCTTTTGTCCAGGAGAAGACGGCTGAGAAACTGCAGCTGAACTATTCAGCTGCATCATAGCTTCCTGCCATGTATCTCTCAGTTCAATCAGAAAACCCTCCACTTCATCCAGCAAAGTACTATCTTTTTGGGCATTGGCCCTGGTTAACTCATGATAGAGGTATTCGTAAAGAAGAAAAAGTCGTTCAGATATCGGGTAATCCATATTCAAAGTAGACATCAGTTCTACGATGATCTCTTCCGCTCTCATTATCTGCCTGTGTGCCTGTTCAATATTGTTTTCTTCAATAGCCTTTTTGGCATTACTAATATTCTTCAAAGCCCCGTTATAAAGCATTATTAATAGTTTCTCGGGGGAGACTTCAACAGTAGATTTTCTGTATTGGTTATATGCCTGCATATTTATACTCACGCTGTTTGCCTCCTTAATACACTATGATTGTAATAGATATCGAATAGATCGTAGTAAAACTTTATGCTGTAGCAAATAAAAAAATCCGGCTTACGCCAGAGTCCATTAAGCAAAAGTCGATTTATTTCCTTATATTTCTGAAAAAACATTATCTTCTTTATAAAATGAGACTTTGCATAATTCGAAAATTTCAACTTGTTATTTTGAACGTAAAGCAAAGCGAACATCAGTAGTGCCCGGAGGGTGAATCT
>JAHDSE010000037.1 GCA_018432955.1 Syntrophomonadaceae bacterium | reverse complement strand
GCCTTTGTATTTATGGCCGATCTGATCAGGGAAATGGATGTAGTTATGGAAATAGACTTTATGGACGTATCCAGCTATGGTATTTCGACCACATCTTCGGGTGAGGTGCGGATAATTAAGGACCTGGAGTATTCAGTTCAGGACAAGGATGTCTTAATAGTAGAAGATATAGTGGATACCGGTTTAACCTTAAAATATATATGTGAAATCTTGAAGCAGAGAAACCCCAGCAGTGTGAAAATTGCCTGTTTGCTGGACAAACCATCAAGGCGTAAAACTGATATTACCCCGGATTATGTTGGTTATTCCATACCGGACAGGTTTGTGGTGGGCTATGGTCTGGACTATGCTGAACAATACCGTAATTATCCCGATGTTCGGGTATTGAAACCGGTAGTATATGATGACAAATAGAGGTGCATTAATGAAAAAAGAACTGGTTCTGGTTATGGATTTTGGCGGGCAGTACAATCAATTAATCGCTCGCCGGGTCAGGGAACTATCGGTTTATACTGAGATGGTTCCCTATGATATTCCTTATGAAGAAGTGCTGGAGAAAGCTCCCAAGGGCATTATTTTTTCCGGGGGGCCTTCCAGCGTCCATATAGAAGATGCTCCCTCATGCGATCCCAGAGTTTTTTCTCTCGGCATTCCGATTCTGGGAATTTGTTATGGGATGCAGCTGATAGCGCAAAAAATGGGGGGCGAAGTCCGGGGAAGCAAACTGAGAGAATACGGGAGAAGCCACTTGAATGTGCTGGCTGATGATCTCCTGTTTTCAGGTTTGGAAAGAAAAATGCAGGTATGGATGAGCCATGGTGATTCCATTAATACTGTTCCAGAAGGCTTTACTATTACCGCTACTACAGATAATTGTGCCATAGCCGCCATGAGCTATCCAGAAAAGAATCTTTATGGCGTTCAGTTCCATCCTGAAGTTAAACACAGTATATATGGAATGGAAATATTAAAAAATTTTATTTTTGGAATCTGTCAAATGAAAGGGGACTGGGACCTCAGTGACCTGATTGCTGAGACCGTTGATGAAATACGTGTTAAAGTGGGAAACAAAAAGGTCCTTTGTGCTTTGAGCGGAGGGGTAGATTCTTCTGTAGCAGCTGTTTTGGTGCATAATGCAGTTGGTGAGCAACTGGTCTGTGTTTATGTTGATACCGGGCTGATGAGAAAAGGAGAATCTCAACAGGTAATCGAGACTTTTAGAGATAATATGAAAATGAATCTGATTTTTGCCCAGGCCCAGGAGCGTTTTCTGAAGAAATTGGCCGGGGTCAGTGATCCCGAAAAGAAACGCAAGATTATTGGGGAGGAGTTCATCAGGGTTTTTGAAGAAGAAAAAGCCAAACTGGGAGAAATCGATTATCTGGTACAAGGTACGATTTACCCGGATATCATAGAGAGTGGAACCAAAACCGCCCGTACCATAAAAAGTCATCACAATGTGGGCGGCTTGCCCGAAGACATGGATTTCCAACTAATTGAGCCACTGAAACTGCTGTTCAAGGATGAAGTCAGGATTATTGGGGAAAAGCTGGGTATCCCGAAAGAAATAGTCTGGAGACAGCCTTTCCCTGGTCCAGGGCTGGGAGTACGGGTTCTGGAAGAAGTGACGAAAGAGAAACTGGATATTTTAAGAGAAGCAGATGCGATAGTACGCGAGGAAATAAAAAATGCCGGCCTGGAAGAAGAGATCTGGCAGGCCTTTGCAGTTCTCCCTCCTGTTCGCAGTGTTGGAGTTATGGGTGATGGCCGTACCTATGCTTATCCCATTATTATCAGGGCTGTCAGCAGTAATGATGCCATGACTGCTGAATGGGCACATTTACCCTATGAACTGCTGGACATCATGGCTCGCCGGATAGTAAACGAAGTACAGGGAGTAAACCGGGTAGCCTACGACATAACCTCCAAACCTCCGGGAACTATCGAGTGGGAATAGGGCAGCACAGGGACGGTCCTCCTGCTTCCTGTCTCACATATGCAAGAATTATAAAAAAAGAAAAAAATGGGTGAAAAATATGACTCGTGTAGCCAGGGAAAAATACTGCAAAAGGTAAAAGCGATTGAGGGAGTAACGCAAAGACAAGCGGCACGGATCTTAGGAATATTTGCCAACCTTATATTTAAAGCCTAAAGGAAACAGGAGAACCGTCCCTTTGTTTCCCTTTGTTTCCCCTTGACGTTATAAAGCATAGCCTATATACTGTATATATCGAATATATACAGTATATAGGCTATGCTTTTTTTTGGAGGTTTCACTGTGAATATTATTATTACCAATTCTTCGCCAGATCCTATTTATGAACAGATTCGCCAGCAAATTCGCAGCTATATCCTTCGCGGAGAAATCGCAGCAGGTGAAGCCTTGCCGTCAATTCGTCATTTGGCTCAACAGCTCCAGGTTAGTGTAATAACTACGAAAAGGGCTTATGAGGAACTGGAAAGGGATGGGTTCATCGAAAGCGTGTCCGGGAAAGGATCTTTTGTGGCTCCTCAAAAGCCTGAACTGCTGCGGGAAAAAAGGATGAGCTTGATTGAAAGTCGGCTGGTGGATATTATAGCCGAAAGCAAAACCTTGAACATAAGTCTGCAAGAACTTCAGGTGATGTTGGAATTACTGTACAAGGAGGTTTAATGAATGCCGCATATTTTGGAATTACAGGAAGTAAGCCGATCATTTAAGGGTTTTAAATTGGACCGGGTTTCTTTCTCTCTGCTCCGGGGCTACATAATGGGTTTTATTGGCCCCAATGGAGCGGGAAAAACCAGCACGCTCAAGCTTATTATGAACCTTATTGGACGCGACAGTGGTTCAATCAAAGTTTTTGGCCAGGATAACATTATTAAACAAAGAGAAATCAAGCAGAGGATTGGTTTTGTCTATGATGAAAACTACTTTTTTGAAGAATTGACCGTGGATGAGATGAAAAGAATAATAGCACCTTTCTACCGGAACTGGGAGGAGAAACTTTACCGCAAGTACCTCAAGGATTTTGACTTGCCGCCGCGAAAAAAAATCAAGGATCTTTCCCGGGGTATGAAGACCAAGTTTTCTCTGGCTCTGGCTTTGTCGCATCAAGCAGAACTCATAATAATGGATGAGCCTACTTCCGGCTTGGATCCGGTCTTTCGCAGTGAACTCCTGGATATTCTTCAGACCGAGATGAAGGATGATTCCAAAGGAATTCTCTTTTCCACCCATATTACTTCTGATTTGGAAAAAATCGCAGATTATATCTGTTTCATAAATAACGGACACATAGTTTTATCCGATACCCGCGATGAAATAATAAATCACCATCTTTTGGTTAAAGGTCCCAGGGAGAGCCTGAATGATAGGGTGCGAAATTTAATGCTGGCAGTGCGTGAAAACGAGTATGGCTTTGAAGGTCTTACCCATCACCCGGTCGAAACTCGCAAATTGCTGGGAGACAGGGCTGTCTATGAACGGCCTGGCCTGGATCAGATTATGCTTTATACAGTGAGGAGAGATAAACATGATTCATCTTATTAAAAAGGAAGTTATCTTACAGAAGAAAATGCTCTGGTTTGGCTTTTTTTATAGTATTTTTCTTTTTGTGGCGTTTTCCAATCCGGTTCTCAAGGAATTCGTATACATTATGACTGCTTTCGGTATTGCTTATATTACAATCCTCGGAGCAATACAGAGCGAATATAAGAACAATTCAGATATTGTAATGAACAGCTTGCCCATAACCCGCCGGGAGATTGTATTGGGCAAGTACCTGTCCGTATTTGTTTTCACCGGTATAGCACTGTTTGTGGTAGCTATCGTAGGACTCTTTTTCCACCTTGCTCCGCTGCCATTTGATCATCGCTTGATTAATGGTAATGATATTATTATCGCCCTGATTTCAATCGTTTTCCTGGCGTCAATATCTCTCCCGGCGTATTTCAAGACGGGTGCCCAGTGGATGCGGGTTGTTAATATGATAGTTTTCATGCTCATCTTTTTTGCTCCTGCTCAGATTACAGGATTTGTTTTGAATAACCAGGAGCAAGTCTGGCTGCAAAACATGCTTGATTTGGCACAGCATAATATCGGCCTGTTGATTATATCGGTTGCGGGAATACTGTTCATACTGCTGGCATTATCATACCGGTTGTCCCTACGCATCTACAGCAAAAGAGATTTCTAATTGTCCTGTCAATAAACATTGCAAACGATTTGGCCAAAAAATAATTGACACACTACCCTGTATTTTTTAAAAGTTCAAAGCTTAATCTGCCTGGACGTTTTTGGGACACAAGGGGACGTTTTTATTGTGTCATTACCTTGGCTTATACCCGATTTGTTGGACACACAGTAGTTAGGTAAAATAACAACTGTGGAGGGATTAACAAATGGGGAACAGAGGAAAGCGTTATGGGGGACATGGGGGCAGGTCCCTTGTCCCATTTTGGTAGTTATGGTACAAATAGCTATGGATGGGTTGATTGTCGTTCAGAATTTCAATATCCCGGAGGAGAAGGTGACGGTTATTGCTGGGGATGGATAGGTAAATATACTTTTTCACACAAGGGGGACGTATGCATCACCTGTCTGTAGCAGAAAAGGGATTTGAGATGGGGAGCAGGGATTCAATATCATGGAAAAGAGATGAGTTGCATGCTCGATAAATATTATCAAAAGCAATTCATTGATAGCAATGTTCTGGTTTATGCTCATGATTTATCTGCTGGTGTAAAGTGCGACCGTGCGAAAGAAATCATTCCATAAAAAGCAGGGACAATGTTTTGCTTAAGGGAATGAAACCAGCTAAGAAAGAATTAGCTTAATAAACTTATCTTAGGAAGCAAGGGGAGATTCCTTTTGCTTCCTTTTTGTTTGGCGATATAACTGGTATAAAAATTCGAGAGGGGATTTATCTGCTCTATAGCCCGGAAGGCATTATTGTTGGAAGGCTTGGGGTAAAGGATTAGTTGCTTTATGAAAAATTATGGAAGGATAAATAGGTAAACTGAATTTTTAGAAAATTTGGAAAATTAAATCGAACACCTGTGGATAAAGCCGTTCATACCCTAAAAGCGGTTATTCATGCTCGTAATGCGGTCGTTTGTTCCCGATAGGCCCCAAAAATGGAAAAATAGTATAAGATAGTATGTAAATTAAAGACACCTATAGATAAATGTAATTTGACTTAAGTTTCGTTGTAATCCCATGACAAACGAAAAAAACTATAAAGAACTAAGGGGTGAACTGCAGTTGCAGCGTTGGACCGATGTTCTGACTAATTCTTACAATAGTTAAGGTGCTTATTGTACTAAATAGCCATTATCTCTCCAGATTGGAGGGTTAGCAGTGGACTTTATGCCCTTCTACATGATTTTTCTTCAATCTGTGCCCGAAAGTATGATTCTTATAGCATTGGGTTTAAATTTAACTGGTTTCAAGTCTTCCTGGAAATTAGTCCTTTTGGTAGCCCTATTAGTGTCTGTGTTCAGCTATTTTATTCGTGTATTGCCTTTGCTTCCCGGAGTAAATGTATTTTTGCAGCTTCCCTTGATGATAATTTTAATAGTTTTCATATGTCGGATTCCCTTGCTATATACCATGATAGCTTCATTTTTGGGACTTATCTGTATAAATATAACGGAAACCATATTTAATGGCATTATTTTCAGGATCACTGGTATTCCTGTACAGGAAGCAATGGCCGATACATTATGGAGAATTATTTATCCTGTACCAGAATTCATATTCTTGACCGTTCTGATTTTACTTATAAATCATTATGAGATAGTGTTTTTTAACTTTTCGCAATTGGAAGAGATAGGAAGCGAAGAACATGAGCAAAAATAATATAATTGCTGTCGCAATAATTCTGGGTTTAGCTGTAATACTTATAGTTTTGGGGTTTTATTATCAGAGCTATGCCGAAGGCATAGTGTCAACGGTATCCAGGAGTTTTATTGCTGCTTCCATATTATTTGTAATATTTGCAGCAGTTGTCTTGTCCCTTGTATTAAGCAGGAAATTACTCGTCATTGCCAGGCAGGAAAAAATTATGGAATTGCAGCATCTTCACCTGGAGCAAATTCAGGAAATGGTGCAGGTAATTAAATCCCAGCGGCATGATTTCGTGAATCACTTGCAGGTAGTTTATGGTTTATTAACAATAGACAAGCCTGAACAGGCGAAAGAATACATCGGTGACCTTTACCAGGATGTTCAAATAAAAGGTAAAATCCTGAAACTGGCTGTCCCGGAATTAACTGCACTTTTGATGATGAAAATGGGGGTAGCTACTGGCAAAGGAGTATTATTACGAATCGATGTGGAAACGAACCTGGATGGTCTTGGCGTTAAAGCGCTGGATATTACAGCTGTACTCGGCAATCTCATAAATAACGCTATTGAAGCAGTGGAGGGATTGGATGTACCACGAAGAATTGTAGAGCTTAAAATATTGGAAAACTCGCGGTATTACATATTTCAAACCCGTAACCCTGGCCATATTGATAACAAACTCAAAGCTAAGATATTTACTGCAGGCTTTTCTACTAAACCAAAGGATTCTGAGCGAGGCCTGGGGCTGGCATCTGCTAAGTATATTTTGAATAAGTATCAGGGAGCTTCAATAGTAGTGAGCAATCAAGCGGAATGCAGGGTCAGGTTTACCGTTTGTATTCCTAAACATGCGGGATAGGAGTTGCTAGGGTGAGTATCCATGAACTGGCGGCTAAGATTGCCGGTCATCTTGCCATGGAATTGGAATTTGACCATATTCATCAGGCGAGGATGGCCTTTGGCTTAGAATTATTCCTGGGTGAAATAGTGAAGCTAATATGCCTTGTAACTATATCATATATTCTGGGGATACTTCCAGAAGTACTTGTCATTACTGCCACTGCCGGCATACTTCGACTGGCCTCCGGGGGTGAACACTGCAGCGAGTACTACCGGTGTTTAATAGGCGGAACCCTGTGTTTTATGCTATTGGGCTGGGGAGTACACTATTTTACTCCTATGCTTGGGCAGCAAGAGCTTTTTTTCGTAGTCCTGCTTAGCTTTCTTATAGCGGAAATTGCCTTATGGAAATATGCTCCAGGAGATACTGAAAACAAACCTATAACGGAAGAAAAAGATAAAATCAAGTATAAGAAATGGTCATTAATCATCGGAGTAGTATATTTGGTCTTGATGCTGGTATTTTCAACAGTTAGCACACTTAATATAATTACCCTGGCAATGGCAGCCGGAATGACAGAGCAGGTCTTTACCGTAACCCCCTGGGGTTATCGTTTTCTTCACTTTATTGACCACATTATGGATTTTAAGAAAGTGGGGGGAAACGGCCAATGAGTTTAAAGGTTCTTATCGTTGATGATGAAGCTGCAGTTGCTTTATATCTGAAAACTATCGTTGAACAGGTACCGGATACAACAGTGGTTACCATAAGTGCTAGCGGACAAGAAGCCTTGCGGCAATTTGAAATTCATCACCCCCAGCTTGTTTTTCTGGATATAGATATGCCGGGAATGAGTGGTCTGGAAGTAGCCCGCCTGCTAAGTGAGAAAAATGAAAACATCTACTTCGTTTTCGCCACTGCCTATCCCGATTATGCACTACAAGCCTTTGAACTATACTCTTTCGATTATATCCTCAAACCCTTTAATGAAGAAAGAATAAAAAAGACCCTGCGTAAAATCAAAAGACAGACGAATACTTCCTCATATGCTTTAAACAAAAATACCACCATCATGGTTGAACACGAAGGACAAAAAATATTCCTGAACCCCGGTGACATTCATTATATTGAAAGCCAAAAACCAAAGGTTAAAATAAAAACCGGGAATAATGCCTATATAATTACAGGAAACCTCAAAACCCTGGAGAGCCAGTTGAAAAAGCATGGCTTTTTCCGATGCCACCGGGGCTATTTGGTCAATGTAAAACAAATAAAAGAGATCATCTCCAACGGGTACACCTTCCAAATTATATTACTCTCAGGTGATGAAGTCCTATTAAGTCGACAAAAGAAAACTCAATTATTAAGAGAACTTAATAATTGAAGCAGTTAAAAGAGATAATCGGTAAATTTTATAGGTAATATTTTATTAATAAGGACAGGTGCTTTATTTGCGCTTGCTCTTTTTTTATTGAATTTCTTCTTGTTATTAGCCATTCGGGGTCGAATATTTGCCATTGGGGCAAAAACTATTGAAATAAACCAAATTTAGTAATATAGTGCAAAAAAATGAAGTGTAAATGTAGTACCTCGGAAACTCAACAGCTAAATAGGGATAAGTTGGAAAAACCAACAGACAAAGCTCTTTGACAACTTCACATAGCTAAAATAAGCAAAAGAAAAAATTGGCTCCTAGAAAAAGGCAACAGGAAAGTAACCGG
>JAHDSE010000120.1 GCA_018432955.1 Syntrophomonadaceae bacterium | reverse complement strand
TCAATTCAGCTGTGAAGGGAGCTGACTTAATTTTAGTTCTGGCTGATCATAATGAATTTCGCCATTTGGATTATGAAATTCTGGCAAAAAAAATGAGAACTCCAATGGTATTTGATACCAGGAATGTTATTAATGCCGAAGATTACGCCTGTTCGGAAATATGTATATATAAACTGGGTAATGTAATAAGTATTCATGAATAAAAGATTGTTTTTAAAAAATAATAATACTAATTGGACTGTCTTTGTATAATAAGTGAGCTGTAAACAAGGCAGTTTAATTAATTTAAATATGAAGGAGGTTTGGAATTTTGCAGGTTGGTTTTGTAGAATATATTGGTGAATCCCACAAGGGTTGGGAAGATGCAGTCAAGAATGCTGTTGATGATGCTGTAAAAAGCTATGGCAATGTTACGGGAGTTGAAGTCTATAATTTAACCGCTGATGTGCATGAAAGCCGAATAGTTGATTATAAGGCAAATCTAAAAATAGCCTATACTCCCCGAAGCGAAAACGGAGAATTTTCTCTGGACGAGAGTATGGAGCGTTTATATCTGGCATAGGAGATAGTATAGAACTGATTTTAAATTTTAAATTAAGTCTGACAGCGGGAAATAATCCGCTGTCTTTTTAGTTGTGACAAATGAATGCTTAAGGAATAAAGCTTCCTTAAAAGGTTAATAATAATTTATCAGGGAGGTGTATTGCTTGGAAGGTCCTGATCCCAATAAGTTAAAAAAAATTGAAATAGAGCAATATAATAGCCTGGTTCAGGAGGTGAAACCAAAACCACCTATTCTCAAAAATTCCATTTGGGCTTTTATAGTTGGTGGTCTTATCTGTGTGTTCGCTCAAATCATAAACAATTATCTTGTTTCCAAAGGAATGAGTAAATTAGATGCCGGTTCCTCGACCTCAGCAATTATGATTTTCCTGGGGGCTTTTTTAACTGGCATAGGTGTCTATGACGAACTGGGCAAAAGGGCCGGCGCTGGTTCAATTGTTCCCATAACAGGTTTTGCCAATGCTATCGTAGCTTCAGCCATGGAGTTTGAAAGGGAAGGTTATATTTTTGGCGTAGGTGCCAGAATCTTCAGCGTTGCTGGTCCGACTCTGGTTTTTGGCTTCGTAATATCAACATTGATTGGTTTAATAAAAGTCTTTACAAGCTCTTAATACGCATAAGACAGAGACTGCGCACTAAAAATATTTTCATGCTTAAGCAAAAGTTGGTTACCATAGTGGGGAGCTTCGTGTGCTTAAGCACTCTTGGGGCCGGTCTTGCCGACTGTAAAGGCGATTATGCTATTAACCGATAAAGTCTCGATGTCCTATATATGCAGTCACAGTATCTATCGCCTTTATCCCCCTGCGCTAAGCTTAATCCCACAAATCTCCCCACTATGGACAGAGTTCCTTCGCTTTAGCAAAGCAATGCCGTACCAGGCTATGGGGAAGTTTCTTGACTTGCCTACAGAAAAAGAGAAATGGTCCTTTATTTAAAAACAGCAGCAAAGGAAACAATTGCTGCGGAAAAAAAGCAAGGCAAGACGCGTCCCCTGCTCATGAAGATTTTGCTGTAATAATCTATAACTCAAGTAGTCGAAAACAGGGGGACATTGTGTAGGGGCACCCCTTGCGGGTGCCCGCGGGTTGCCTGTATATACTTTTTGAAGGTTAAACAGACCAGGGCACCCGCAAGGGGTGCCCCTACATATCTAAAGAACCTATGGTTTATTAAAGGCGCAGTCTCTGTCTACTGCGCAACAAGATAAAAGATCCTTTTACGTCTTACGTTTAACGTTTCACGAAAAAAAGGGGGGAATAATGGTGGCTGGGACAAAAAAAAGGGGAAATCAGACAATTGTTTTTGATAATCCGCCGGTAATTACTTCCTGGGCCTCAATTGTTGGGCCTAAAGAAGGTCAGGGACCGTGGGCACAGGATTTTGACTGGATAATGGAAGACTATATGTTCGGGGAAAAGACATGGGAAAAGGCCGAAAGTAAAATGCTGCGGGAAACCGTAAAACTGGCCCTGAACAAAAGAAACTTTTCCCCTGAAGATGCGGAAGTTTTGCTGGCTGGAGATTTACTCAACCAGATAGCTTCCAGTAACTTTGCGGCCAGAGAATTAAATATTCCGTTCCTGGGTCTCTATGGTGCCTGCTCAACTATGGCGGAGGCTTTAATTACAGGGTCTATACTGCTGGACGGCGGTTTCTTTTCATCTGTTGTAGCTGCAGCCTGCAGTCATCATTATACAGCGGAAAGACAGTTTCGATTTCCTACAGAACAGGGAGTACAGAGAGCCCCCAGTTCGCAATGGACGGCTACAGCAGCAGGCGCAGTACTTCTGGAAGCGGTGGCAATTGGTCCCCGAATCTGCAGTGTGACCATAGGCAAAGTAATAGATATGGGACAGAATGACGCTTCTGATATGGGCAGTGCCATGGCTCCTGCTGCTGCGGACACTATTAAAACCCACTTCAACGATCTGGACATTTTGCCTGATTACTACGATCTGGTTTTAACCGGTGATTTGGGAACGGTAGGTATGGCTATAGCTGCCCGGCTATTTGTCAAGGAAGGATTGGTACCTCAACCCAATTACAGTGACTGCGGTGTCCTGCTTTTTGATGATAAGCAGGATGTTCACTCAGGCGGCAGCGGATGTGGTTGTTCGGCCTCATTTTTGTGTGGTCCTTTAATGAAAAAGATAATTAACGGAGAAATTAATAAAGTGCTGCTGGTAGCCACTGGGGCTTTAATGAGCCCAACTACAAGCAATCAGGGAGAAAGTATTCCGGGAATAGCCCATGCGGTAGCGATAGAATACTAAATTCAGGAGGAAAAAAGAATATGGGATCACTTTACATGGCTTTTTTGTTTGGAGGGGGTCTGTGTTTAATCGGACAAGTTGTTATGGATTTAAGCAAACCTGCTATTACACCAGGACATATACTGGTGGGCTATATTACCGCAGGAGCGATTCTCAGCGGATTGGGAATTTACCAACCCCTGGTGGATGCCGGAGGTGCCGGAGCTACCATACCACTTTCTGGTTTTGGCCATTCCCTGACCCAGGGGGTTTTGAAAGCAGTTGAGCAGAAAGGCTTGCTGGGGGCTTTTAGCGGTGGTATTGAAGCTACGGCAGCCGGTATTGCTGCAGCGATTATTTTTGGTTATGTTATGGCGGTTATTTTTAATCCCAAGGGATAATTAGCTTTAACATTATTAGCTTGAACAGCTGATCTATTTAAGTTCCAAATAATAAAGTATCTAATTTGTTGTGTAATAAATTGTATCCTTGGACTCCATAATAATAAGGACGATACCGCATCTTAAAGTGTGTGAATTATATTTTGTGACTTATATAGTATATATCCCTGGTCAAGATTCTTCACTTTGTTCAGAATTATCATGCGTTGCCCGCACCAACAATAAACGAATACTTGTTGCTTTTTGGGCAAATAATCTATTTATGGCACAAGTTCGAGTGTCATTGTCACAATGAGGTCGACTCAGAATTTGAAAGTACCCCTGTTGCAGT
>JAHDSE010000011.1 GCA_018432955.1 Syntrophomonadaceae bacterium | reverse complement strand
TGCATGATACTGCTTGATTATGTTCCCAAAGAACTAGCTGAAATTGTTTCATGTCAAGTTATGTTCTGGATTGCTGCACAGCCCCTATATATCCAGAGGTTGTTCAGTAATTTCTACTACGAAAGTTGAGTTTCTAAAATCCGGCATGAGCATTAGATGAAATAGAATAATGGTATATTTGGTATAATATCATTGTAATCTGAGGATTTTGCATAATTAGCTTTTTAATATGATTCGTTGGGTGTTGTCATCCTGAGGCAACGCCGAAGGATCTTAGTATTTACCCTCCGGGCACTCTGATGTTCGCTCCGCTTACGATTAATGCTGCTTCGCTAATGCTCAGAATTATCATGCTTGATTTTTGAATTATGCAATTTTCAATCTTTAAATATTATTTTGAAATCTTTTCCTGACAGGTGTATTCTATAACAGAGAAAAAAGCTGAATTGGAGAATAGTGAGAAAATAATAAGGGAGCAAGGGATATGAATACTACAAATGCGGATTTACCTGTTAACTTTATCCAGAACATTATAAAGGAAGACCGGGAAACCGGGAAAAATCAGGGACGAGTTCATACGCGATTTCCCCCGGAACCGAATGGCTACTTGCATATCGGGCATGCCAAGTCTATTTGCCTTAATTTTGGTTTGGCTCTTGCCAATGGGGGTTTGTGTAATCTTCGATTCGATGATACCAATCCCAGCAAGGAAGAAATTGAATATGTAGAGTCTATAAAGGCCGATGTAAAATGGTTGGGATTTGACTGGGATGAGCGAATGTTCTATGCTTCGGATTATTTTGAAGAATTGTATCGCTTTGCTGTGCAGTTGATAAAATTCGGGAAGGCCTATGTCTGTGATTTAAGTCCAGAGGAAATAAGAAGCTACCGTGGTACCCTGACCGAAAAAGGCAAGGATAGTCCATATCGTAATCGTTCCATTGAGGAAAACCTGGACTTGTTCCAGCGGATGAGGGCAGGCGAATTCGAAGACGGGTCAAGGGTTCTGCGTGCCAAAATTGATATGGCATCACCAAATTTGAACATGAGAGATCCTGTTCTGTACCGGATTTTAAGAGCTCACCATCATCGTACGGGAGACAAATGGTGCATTTATCCAATGTATGATTATGCCCATCCGCTTTCAGACGCTCTGGAAAGCATTACTCATTCTGTCTGCACCCTTGAGTTTGCGGATCACCGTCCTTTGTATGATTGGGTTATTGAGAATGTAGATTATGATTCCCACTTGCATGGTCGTCCCCGGCAGATTGAGTTTGCACGCCTGAACCTTAATTATACGGTAATGAGCAAAAGAAAGCTTCGTGAATTGGTAGAGCAATCTTATGTCGATGGCTGGGATGATCCTCGTATGCCTACTATTTCCGGTTTGCGCCGCAGGGGTTATACAGCAGAGTCTATACGTGATTTTTGTGAACGTATAGGAGTAGCCAAAAGGGACAGTGTAGTGGACATAGCCCTGTTGGAGCATTGCCTCCGGGAAGACTTGAACCATCGGGCTCCACGGGTGATGGCGGTATTAAGACCCTTAAAGATCATAATAGACAACTACCCTGAAGGTCAGGTGGAATGGCTTGAAGCCGAGAATAACCCGGAAAATCCAAATGCCGGGACACGGAAGATTCCTTTTTCCCGGGTTTTGTATATTGAACAGGAAGATTTTATGGAAGATCCTCCAAAAAAGTTTTTCCGCCTGGCTCCGGGGAGGGAAATCCGCCTGAAAAGCGCGTATATTATTAAGTGTGAGAAGCTAGTTAAAAATGAAGAAAACGGTGAAATAATTGAGCTGCACTGCAGCTATGATCCGGACTCCAAAAGTGGGGGACTTACTGCCGGCCGCAAGGTGAAAGGTACCTCCCACTGGGTTTCTGCTGAGCATGCGGTCAGGGCAGAAGTCCGGATATATGACCATCTTTTTGTTAATGAAAACCCGGATGATGAAGATGAAGGGTCCGATTACAAAAACAAGCTGAATCCGCAGTCGCGGGAGATCCTTGGTTCATGTATGCTTGAGCCGGGTCTGGCTGATGCTTCCCCGGGGAGTCATTTTCAGTTTCTGAGGCAGGGTTATTTCTGTGTGGATACTGATTCATCAACAGAGAAGCCTGTTTTTAACCGCATCGTTTCTTTGCGCGATACCTGGGCAAAAGTTCAGAAAGGGCAAAAATAATAATAGGAGAGTACGATTAAGTAACGAAGGAACTTAAGAGTAACAGTAAAAAAGCCGTTTATCTTTTTAAGATGAGGGCTTTTTTTTCAGGGGCATAAATTTCTACAAAATAAAATTAGCAGCAGGTATTTTCATATATTTGTGTAAATATTTTTATAAATTATGTCGATAGAAATATAATATGCTGATGGGCTGAAAAAGGAGAGGGGAATATTAAGTGAGTATGGAAAAAATATTGGTAGCAGATGATGAGGAAGCGCTCAGAATATTAATCTGTGATACCCTGGAAAAGGAAAACCGTATTATTGATGAAGCCCGTAACGGTGAAGAGGCCTGCCAGTTAATCTTAACCGAAGACTATGACCTGCTTATCCTTGATGTAATGATGCCTGAGCGGACTGGTTATGAGCTGTGCCAGGAGGCAAAAAATATGGATAATTCACCCCTGGTATTGATTCTGACGGCCAAAGCCCAGAGTGCAGACCGGGAAAAAGCACTGGCAGCCGGTGCAGACCATGTAATGATTAAGCCTTTTAGCACTATGGCCCTGGAAGAAGTAGTGGAAAAACTACTGGAAAGCAGGAATTAATCCATGAAACTACCGCGTTGCTTGAATCTGCTTATTATTATTTTGCTGGGCTATTTTTTACTGCAGACTGGTATAGTAGTCCTGCAATTAAAGAATATTTATTATGTACTGGGATTAAACATTCTGTTTTCAGGAATTGTTCTTGCTCTCTTATATATGAGCTGGAAAAAAGTATTTGCTCCCTTAAGGGAGCTGGCTGATAAGATTGATAAGATGAAAGATGAACAATTATATCCCGTTGAAGAAAATTCTGATTTCAGTTATGAAGCTCTGTCTCTTATAAAAGCTTTTAACAGGCTGATATTAACAATTAAAAGATACAATGAGGAACTGAAAGAAAAGAACCATCAAATGGAAAAGCTTAACAGCGAATATGCAGCTCAACATCAGGAATTGGAAGAGAACTTACAGGAATTGCAAACAACCAAACATAATATTGAAATGTTTGCCGAACTGGGAATGGTAATGTCTGGGAGCCGGCTTGAACTGGAGGAAATTGCTCAAAATGCCATTGAGTTTGCCAGTTTCAAACTGGACTTTCCCCTGGTTGCCCTTTATACCCAGGATAAATCGGGATACTACATACTATTGGCCTCACGGGGAATTAAGGGAGCGGTTGAAAGATTTTCAGCAGGGGAATCTGTTATGGGGGCAGCCGTCCTGGATAAAAAGCCCATCTATGTCAGCCGACCCGAATATGGTGCTGCCAGGACTGAAACCATAAATGGAGAGGAGATACTGCCTTATCAAGGCTATATACCGCTTATTCACCGGGAAGAATGTCAGGGACTTATGGTGCTGGCCTCCTGGAAGGAGATAGACGGGAATTTGATTGAATATATGTCCAGGAGGATAGCGGTAAATTTATATAATGCATACCTTCATGCAAATCTTTTACACACCTATGAGCAGCTTCACGAAGAAGCTGCCCTGCTTGAAGAACTAAGTGCCCAGCGGGAAGAAGAGAATGAACATGCCCGGCGCGATCGTAATATTGCTGTGGCTTTGCTGGAATCCGTAGAAGAAGCCTTGTTTTTCCACCTTCAGGATGGACGTATTTATGTTCATAATCAGCATTTTGCCAGGATGACCGGAGAAAAGACTCCTGACAATCGCTGGGACAGCAGTCTGAATGTGGAGGATGTAATGAAAACTATTATTGCCACTATGGAAAACCCTGATAAACTTTCCGAAACCATGCAGCAGCTAAAAAGCGACCCTGATCAAACCATAAGCCTGAATATTGTTCAACAGGAACCTTCTTTTGCCTCTTATGAGGTTTTTACGGCTCCGGTGCATGATATTGTTGAGGGACAGGATAAAATTCTGGGGCGGATCTGGACCTTTAGAGATGTAAGCAGGGAATACGAAATTAATGCCATGAAGAATCAATTTGTCAGTACAGTCAGCCACGAACTCAGAACACCGCTTTCCAGTATAATGGGATTTACTGAATTAATGCTATCCAGAGAATTGGATTCACAGAAACAAAAAAAATATCTGGAAACGATAGAGCGGGAAGCCCGGCGATTGACTGATCTTATTAATGATTTCCTGGATATTCAGAGAATGGAATCAGGAAGGGTAAGTTATGAAATAAGTAAATTTGATCTCTTTGAGATATGTGAAGAACTGGCAGAAGTCTTTCAAACGAAAAGTGATAAACATCAGATCCTGGTGAGAGGTATTCCGCCTATAATGGTTAAGGCTGATTTAAGCAAAATAGAACAGGTTTTAAATAATCTCATTTCCAATGCTGTAAAATATTCTCCGGCAGGCGGTCAGGTGGAGATAGAGCTAAGTCTGGAAAATGAGGCGGTTCATATGAGCATAAAAGACCAGGGGCTTGGCATACCGGAAGAAAGTCTGCCGCATATTTTTGAACGTTTTTACCGGGTGGATAATTCCGACCGGCGAAATATTGGCGGTACTGGTCTGGGCCTGGCTATAGTAAAGGAATTGCTGGATAATATGCAGGGAAGCGTATGGGCGGAAAGTAAACCGGGGGAAGGCAGTATATTTCATGTTTGTTTACCCCGGGCCAAGGATAATGAAGCTATGAGCAAGCAGCAGATGGATAGGATAAAAGAGGAGAATAAAAATGAATAATACCTCATCACGTATCAAAAAAGTATTTTTGCATAATCTTATAGAACGCATAAAAGAACTATCTGCTGTTGAACCAGGAAAAGATACAGATAATATCTGGTACCGGCATATACATAGTATGGTCGGCACAGCTGGAACCGTAGGGTTCTCTGCTGTGTCGGAAAAACTATTGCCCTGGGAGGAAAAACTGGCACGTTATAAAGATTCCGGAGCTCAACTCAGTGATGAGGATATAAAGGAGTTAAAAAACATCCTGGTCTACCTCACCGATTTTGTCCGGGAGAACGATGATTCTGTGAGCGAAACGGAGGAAAATTAGATTAAGAGTTTTAAAAATAATCTGCAGCGTTTTGCTGAGCAGAAAGAGCGGGATTTTACCTGCTGCGTCGGGGCTTTTGCTTTTAAGAAAACCGGGGGTATGCTAAGATAAAAGAAAATTAATCGGGGAAAAACTGTCTTGTATAAGGAGGGAATGTTGTGAGCCATCATATTTCAGTTGATGTTGACCAGGTTGCACTAATTAAAAGTCTGGAAGAAAGTCTGGCGGCTTTTGAAAAGGACTTTCCCCTGCAGAGCTTCAAGGAGGGTGATTATAAACAACATCCGGTAATTACTTTGCTTACTTGTTCAGATTCTCGTATGCCGGTAAATATTTTCGGAGAAGTCTTCAACCGGATATTTTCTATCGAAAATATTGGTAACCAGGTAAAGACCAATGAAGGTTCCATTCTTTATGGTTTATTACATCTGCGTACTCCGCTGATGATAATAGCAGGTCATACCGATTGTGGCGCCATAAAGGCTGCCGAGTCAAATTTCATTGATGAGCCCATGGGAATCCGGAACGAGCTATCCGTAGTAAAGAATTCTTTGGAAGAGGCCCGGCGGAAGACTGGTTTCCAATTTTCCGATGACCCCCAGGTGAATTTTACCCAGCTGGCTGAACTGAATGTGGATATGCAGGTGGAATACCTGCTGAACAATTATGCCCTGGCGGAAATGATTGCCAGGAAGGAACTGACTCTCCTGGGAGTTATGGTGGATTTGCATAATGTTTATGGAGAAGCCTATGGAAAAACCTATACAAGTAATATTAATGGAAAAACAAAATTAGATGAAATAAAGGCCTGTAAAGAGCTGGGATATTTTGCCGAACAGGCAAAGAGATTAACTTAAGAAAGGCTGCCCATAGTATATACCAGAGGGGCAGACTATTCTTAAAATAGCTTTATCTGATGAAGTGCATAAGACCGGCGTTCAAAGATATGATTCGAGAAGAATCAACAATGTTGAAGGCCGGTTTAGCGATTTTTGCCTCTGCCAGCCCCGGTGCCTTTACCATTCCCAGAGCCTCTGCCTCTTCCAGAGCCCATACCCTGACCGCGTCCCAGGCCTTTGCCGAAGCTGCCAGCCCTGCGCCTTTCCATAAAACTGCCTTTTTGAACTACTCGATTGTTAAGCTCCGGTGTGTATTGGATTGAATCAGCATTATGAATGAAACGTTTTCCCGGGTTTCCGGGGGATGTTGTTGCAGCCTGGCTCTTATTTACTTCAGAATCTGGGGGAGTATTTTCCTGACCGCCGTATTCTATAGCATCAAACGGGCAGATCGCAGCGCAAAAGCCGCAATTTATACATAGCTCTTCGTTAATTACCGCTTTTCCATCAATAACTGAGATAGCAGAAAAATTACACTCATCAATACATAAGCCACAACCTGCACAATTTGCATTAACATACATAATAATTAATTCCCTTTCGCAAATATTTTTAAATAATGATAATCGTTATCATTATTCTATAAAACAAGATACTCTCATTACGGGCATATGTCAATAAAAAGTTTAATTAAGGCACTGTAGAGATTCTTACTGGAAGATAATACAGATTGAATTAAGGGACTTATGGCCGGTATATCTGAATTGCACTGCGCTATTCCGGTGGGGGATGAATTAGGACTTGTATTCTTTGCCTCTTTCAGGAAAAATATTAAGAAAAAGTATTTATTTGACTTTATATGTTTCTTCAGGAAGCAGGTTTTAGTATGTCATCAGGATTAAGAAAATCCCCTGTAAAGTTTAAATGGTTTTTTGTCAAGGTATTATGGTTGTTTATGGCCATATTTATTGCAGCTAAACTTTATATTAATGGGAACTATTCTTTTTTATTTAAACCTGGCATAATAGCAGGCTTGATATTTTTACTTGCACTGACAGTTCTCGTTTGGAAAAAGAAAATCACCGGGGTGCTGGCAGAGCAGGGACAGGAGCAAATAAAAAATGTCCTTGACAGCATGGATATGGCTGCCTGGTCTTATGAGATCCATTCCAATAAATGTTTTGTTTCGCAAGGGATACAAAAAATTACTGAACTGGAGGCTGATGTTTTTATTAAAGACAGGAGCAAATGGATAAATATTACCCACCCCTACGATATTTTCAGGGTGAAGCAGGCATGGAAAGAATTGCTTGCCGGGGAAAAGAAAATACTCCAATATCGTCTGATGCTGTCAAATGGGAAAGTAAAGTGGATACAGAGTTTTGCTGTGCCGGTTAGAGATATACAGGGAGAAATAAGCAGAATCGATGGTTTGATTATTGATATTACAGAACAAAAGCAGTCTGAAGAAAAAATAAAACATATGGCTTATCATGATACATTGACAGGACTGCCTAATCGGGCTATGTTCTATAATTATTTTCACAATGTTCTGGCCGGGGGTAAATACATAGAACAGGAAATGGCCATTGTTTTTATTGACCTGGATCATTTTAAGGCTGTAAATGATAATCTCGGACATGATACCGGAGATCTGCTCTTGCAGGCTGTTGCCGGCAGATTAAAAACGGTTCTGCGTGAAACGGATGTTCTGGCGAGAATGGGCGGAGATGAGTTTCTGGCCCTCTTAAATGGAATCGGCAGGGAAGAAGCTGTTTTCATCGCTCAACGAATACTCCAGGCCCTGGATAAACCCTTTGCAATTGGCGGTCATAGGGTAGTAATCGGGGCCAGTATAGGTATAAGTATGTTCCCGGAGGATGGCAGGGACATAGAAAACTTGATAAAAAATGCAGACCAGGCAATGTACCGGGTTAAGGAAAGGGGCAAAAACAATTATGGATTCTTTTGGCACGGAGACAACCGTATTTTATGAACTGACCAAGGTTGGCTTTCATATTTGAATATAGATACTATTAAAGAATTGAGTTAAGCTTATAAGAAACGGTTAAGAGGGATGAGATGAGCACTGCCCAGATTATATTGCTGGTAATGGACTATGTATTTTTAATAAACATTATTTTTGCTGTACTGGTAATCTTTTTTGAACGGCGAAACCCAACAGCAACACTTACCTGGCTGCTCGTATTGCTATTCATGCCGATACTGGGATTCATTCTATATGTGTTTCTGGGGCAGGATTTACGCAAAAAGAAGCTTTTTTATCTAAAAAAAGAGGAGGGGCGGGAGCTATTACCCCTGGTAGAAAAGCAGGATAGGTTTTTGCGGGAGGACAGGATAGTTTTTAACAACCCCAGGATTAAAGAATATAAGGATATTATTTTCCTGCATCTTAAAATTGACAAAGCTCTCTATACCCAGGACAACAGCGTACAAATTTTTAACAATGGAGATCAGGTATTTGCAGCACTGATGGAGAGTATCAGAAAAGCCAGATATTTTATTCATATAGAATATTATATTATTCGCAATGATTCTCTGGGGAAAGCTGTAATAGAGCTCTTGAGTGAAAAGGCCCGAGAGGGTGTGGAAGTCAAGTTTCTCTATGATGGAATGGGCTGTATGCGCTTACCCCGGAAGTTTTTTGCTCCGCTTATTCGGGCTGGAGGAGAAACAGCTAGTTTCTTTCCCCCTTTATTGCCATATATAAATCTCCGGGTAAATTATAGAAACCACCGTAAGATTTGTATTATAGATGGAGAAGAGGGTTATATTGGCGGGTTTAATATAGGTGATGAATACCGGGGACTTTCGAATTATTTTGGTTTCTGGCGCGATACTCATTTGTGTATCAGGGGGAGTGCCATTGATGGCCTGGAACTAAGGTTTATTTTGGATTGGAGGCATGCTGCTAAAGATGATTCCGTAGCCAGTGAAAGATATTTTCCTACCAGAGTCAAGGAAGGAAAAACTGGTATACAGATCGTTTCAAGTGGCCCTGACGCCAGGTGGAAATCAGTTAAGAATGGTTATCTGAAAATGATTAACAAGGCCAGAAAAAGTATTTATATTCATACACCTTACTTTGTGCCAGACGATAGCCTCCTGGAGGCTCTAAAACTTGCAGCCCTTTCAGGGGTAGATGTACGTATTATCATTCCCAGGAAAATAGACCATATTTTTATACACTGGGCATCATTGTCTTATATCGGAGAATTGTTGGAGGCCGGGGCCAAGCCTTATTATTATGACAATGGTTTTTTACACAGTAAAATGATCGTGATAGATAGACTTGTCAGCTCAGTGGGAACAGCCAACTTTGATATCAGAAGTTTTCAACTTAATTTTGAGGTGAATGCGTTTATTTATGATGAGAAGATAGGCCAGGAATTACATGAGACTTTCTTAAGGGATTTGGAAGAATGTACCGAGATAAGTATAGATTGTTATTCCAAGAGATCCATACTGGTCAGGGTTAGGGAATCTTTTTCCAGATTATTGTCACCAATATTATAAAGCGTGAGCAGACAGGGGGGACAGGGTCTTTTCCGGCACAGCCTGGGAAATTACCTGTCCCTTGTTTGCTATGACTTTTTATTGAAAAACCTGATAATCTGCCTCCAACTGTTTTGTGGTACGCTGTAAATTGGCCAGCTGCTGAGAGTCAACATATGCCCCTGCCAGGTTTTCTATCTCATGGAGCTGATTTAGGGCATCGAAAAGGCTTTGTTCTGCAAACTGAATTTGCTGTGGGCTGATACTGGTCTTGGCCTGTTCGAAGATGGAATGTGCTTCTTCTGCTGAAGCAATAGCATGCTGGACAAAAACATTGGCCTGTTCAGCAGGCTGTATTGTTTGCCATGATTGATTTTGCTGAGTAAAATGTGCTCTCACTATAATTACCTCCTTTTAAATATCTTTATTTGTCGGCTCAGATATGGTGTCAATAATAGTTATTTCCCAAAACAAAGTTGCATATTTGGATATGGGCACTTCATTTATTGGAATACATGTCAAATGTAGTACAAAAATTGATTTAGACAGGGGCGTGGGACAGGGGGACGGTTCTTTTGTCATAATCCGAGGGATTATGACAAAAGAACCGTCCCCCTGTCCCACGCCCCTGTCCCACCCAAGCCTTAGTGTTCCCGGTGGCGGAGTCTGGTCGTCAGGCGGCTTTTTC
>JAHDSE010000082.1 GCA_018432955.1 Syntrophomonadaceae bacterium | reverse complement strand
TTTTTTTTCTTTAATGTTTTTATATTTATTGGAATCTACAATATGAACGGATGGTTAATAAATTGCTTTTTTTCTAGTTTTCAGGATAACGGAAGCTATAGCTTCCGTTATCCTGAAACAAACATTAATGGCAGGTGTCACACCTGTCACACCTCGACAACCCATCAACAACCCCGTCAGACTGACAACAAAAAAATCAGTGTTTATCCGTGTGTGAGCGAAGCGAACCCGTGGTTTATTAAATGCAAAGTCTCTGTCCTATGTGAATTCTCTTATTTATTTTTCATTATAAGAGACAGGAGTTCGGCGCGGGTTTCGGAGCGGGTTTCGAAAATGCCGCGGACTGCCGAGGTTACGGTCAGGGCTCCGGGTTTGCGGATTCCTCTCATGGTCATGCACATATGTTCGGCCTCAATTACCACCATTACCCCGTAAGGTTTCAGGGTATCGTTGATACAATCAGCGATTTGTGAGGTTAATCTTTCCTGTAACTGCGGCCGTCTGGCATAGCCTTCAGCTACCCTGGCCAGTTTGCTGATTCCGATTACCTTTCCTCCTTTAGGAATATAGGCAACATGGGCTTTTCCATAAAAGGGCAGCAGGTGGTGTTCACACATGGAATAAATAGGAATATCCTTTACCAATACCAGTTCATCATGATATTCGGTAAAAAATACTTCCAGGAACTGTTCGGGCTTACAATCCAGACCGGAAAAGATTTCCTCGTACATATTGGCTACCCTTCTGGGTGTACCAACAAGCCCTTCTCTGCTCGTTTTTTCCCCGATTGCTTCCAGAATCATCCTGACTGCTTCCTCTATTTTTGGTTTGTCTATTATTCTGTTCTCCATAATGCCTCCGAATCTTATTGTGATCCTATAAATCCAATACCTAAAAAACAATACAGCATTATAATAGCAGAAATATTTGTCTTTGAGGAGAATAGACTAATAATGACCAAAAAAATCATCAGGCAATATATAAAACTGTCGGCGATAAAGCTATTACGAGCGCCGGTGTGCAAACCTGGACAGAAGGAACGAACGACCATTTTATTGTAAGAGTACAGAAATGACTGGCTCAGGTGCCGATATTTTTCATGGCTCGAACATTCTGACTTAATTATTATGCTTTTCTTCTCTCTTTCTAAGCCGCAAATTACTTTGAGGTATTAGATTGATTTTCTCCTCTGTGAAGAGTTTTTCAATTCCGGTAGCTTTTTTACTGATATATTCCTCACATAAACCACATTGTTGACAATGACTGCTTTTATCCTCCGGTTCTGTATAAGCACAGATTATGCCTTCATAATTCCTTAAAATAACTTTATCATTGGATTGGGAGATTAAATACTGCGGAGATACCGGGATTTTGCCTCCACCACCCGGAGCATCTATAACATAAGTAGGAACAGCAAATCCAGATGTGTGCCCCCTCAACAGCTCAATGATCTCAATACCCTTGCTTACCGGAGTTCTGAAGTGTTCTATACCCCTGGACAGGTCGCACTGATAGAGATAGTAGGGTCTGACTCTAATCTTGAGCAGTTCATGAACCAGTTTTCTGATAATATATGGACAATCATTAACCCCCTTTAACAATACGGTCTGATTGCCCAAAGGGATGCCTGCATCGGCCAGTTTCCTGCAGGCTTCTTTTGATTCCTCTGTAATTTCATATGGATGATTAAAATGAGTATTGAACCATATGGGATGATATTTTTTCAGAATACTGCACAATTCATCGGTAATTCTCTGAGGAATTACCACTGGAGTTCGGGATCCAAATCTGATTACTTCAACATGAGCAATTGCCCTTAGCCTTTCCAGGACATAATCTATTATTTCATCTTTAAGCAGAAGACTGTCGCCTCCAGAAATTAGTACATCCCTGATTTGCGGGGTTTTTTCAATATAACTGATGGCTTTTTCCAAATCCTTTTTCGGCATGGCTCTATCTGTGGTTCCTGCAATTCTTCTTCGGGTGCAGTGTCGGCAATACATGGCACATTGATCAGTAATCAAAAATAATACTCTGTCTGGATATCTATGGGTAATTCCTTTTATAGGCGAATCTTTTTCTTCGTAAAGCGGATCGTTCATATCACATTTAGCTTCTTCAATTTCCATGGGAGTTGGAATAGCCTGTTTTCTGACTGGATCATCATAATCTGCAGGATTAATCAAAGTAGCGTAATATGGAGTAATAGCCATTCTAAGGTTTTCCAGACATTTTTTTGCGCCTTCTTCTTCCTCAGGGCTTAGACTTACAACTTGCTTTAGTTCTTCCAGGCTTGTTATCCGATTGCTTAATTGCCATTTCCAATTATTCCACTGTGTTGGGCTTACATCTTGCCACATTTTGATGTCATGGTAGTCTCTTTGCATTTTATTTCCTTTCTTGAACCATATTTTTCATGGAAGCTCTGCCTACCTAATTGTTTTTAGTATTATTTAGTTTATTCCCGCTTATCAAAGACTATACGGCGAATTCCACTATTGAGTGAAGAGTTATATGAATAATGATGTCAGGAGTGAGAGTTTGGAATAATCAAAAAATCGGAGCGTTAGTGAAGCCAGCTTAATCGTGAGCAAATGAACATAAGTAGTGCCTGGAGGGTGAAGCTTAAGATCCTTCAACTTTGGCTCAGGAAGTAATAAAATGCTTGCCTGATGATACCGAAAAACCAATTATGCAGAATCCTCGATCAGATAAAACATGAACAAAAGATATTCTAAAAATAATTGTTCAAAAATGCTTGGTTCAAACTTGGAACAGAACTGCATTTATAAATAGATATAAAAAATTATAATCTAATTTGCATAGAATATTACTTATCAAGGAATCATAAAATATGTAATAATACTCGGCCATTAGTCATGTCGAGAAAGATGAAGGGAGATTTAATATGAGTGGTAGTTGGATTGGTGTAATAGTTCGCTTTGTGGTCTCTGCTCTGGTTCTGATGCTGGTGGGTTATTTAATTCCAGGCATTAGTGTAGCAGGATTTACCGGAGCATTGATTGCTGCAGTAGTAATAGCAATTTTGGGCTATTTAATTGAATTGGCCCTGGGAGATAAAATCTCTCCTCGTTCACGGGGGCTGGTAGGCTTTATTACAGCAGCCGTGGTCATTTATATTGCTCAGTTTATCATTCCCAGTTATTTGTCGGTATCATTGCTTGGTAGTGTGCTGGCAGCCTTTGTAATCGGTTTGGTTGATGCTTTTATACCGACCGAGTTAAGATAAAGCTGTATTTAAAAACTACAAAAACCGGGAAAAGAGTAATGAATTATTAATTGAACCAGTCTTTTTACTGGTCTTATGGCAGTCAAAAAAAGGCAGATCTTTGCCTGATTCTCTCAATCAATAATTCCATATAATCCGCAATAGAGTTATTTGGTAATTACTTGCCTTACCTGTCTGACAGCTTATATGACCTGAACTGAGACCAGTTTTTGTGCTGGTCTATTTTTTTTTAGAAGATACAGTATTAAAAGCAATTTTTTATAAAAACCACTAAAATCATTTGCCAATCTCAATAAAGAAAAGTACAATGTACAGAGGAAAATATGCTGAAATATTATAATGATGATATCAGGTATTGTATTGTGGAGGTTGAAGGTATGTTCGGCTTTATTGGTAACATAGGTCCCTGGGAGCTGATTTTCATATTGTTGATAGCCTTGATAGTGGTAGGCCCCGGAAAATTACCCGAGGTTGCGAAATCTATTGGAAAGGCCAGCAGAGAGTTTAAAAAGGCTACCAGTGGGGTAAAAAAAGAGATTGATGAAGCTATGAGGTTTGATGATGAGCCTCAAAATTCTGTGAAGATTAATAAAAATACCGAAGAAGTTCAGGTAAAAGAAGAGAACAATGAAAAGGTATCACCTGATGAACTTAATTCTATGGTGAGCAGCCCTGGAAATAGCAACGAAAAAGAAAAGAGTAATGCTTGATTGACTGGTAATATTAAATCTGTATAAGGCTCTTATCCAGAGAGGTGGAGGGACTGGCCCGATGAAACCCGGCAACCGACTGTTGAGGTATGGTGCCAATTCCTGATAGATGAGAGGGGCATAAATATTTCACCCTCTTGTTATGGAGGGTTTTTTTATTAAGTATAGGGAGTTGTGTAAGATGTCTGTGGATTTATATGCATTGTTGAAGAAAAAGATTTTAATACTGGATGGGGCAATGGGAACGATGCTTCAGGCTGCAGGTATGGAGGCTGGACAGTGCCCGGAATTATTTGGGCTTAATAATTCCCAAATTCTTGCTGATATCCATTATCAATACCAGGCAGCCGGTGCTGATATTATTCAAACCAATACTTTTGGTGCCAACCGCTGCAAACTATTAGAATATGGGTTGGAAAAACAGGTGGCGGAGATTAATTCTGAAGCTGTCAGAATAGCCTGTGAAAGTAGTGGCGGGCGTGTTCTGATAGCTGCTTCTATAGGACCGACTGGGAAAATTCTGCGTCCCATGGGTGATACTGATTTTGACGAGATCTACCAGGCTTTCAGCGAACAGTGTATTGCCTGCGAAAAAGCCGGTGCTGATTTGTTATCCATAGAGACCATGACTGATATTGGCGAAATGCGTGCAGCACTGATTGCCGCCAGGCATAGTACGCGTTTACCGATTATTGCTCATATGACTTTTGAAAATGATGGCAGGACCATGATGGGGACTGATCCTCTTACGGCCTTAATAGTTATGGAAGCTTTTCAACCCCTGGCAATAGGAGCCAATTGCTCCGGCGGAGCAAAAGAATTGTTGCCGGTTATCGAAGAGATGAACCGCTACAGCAGTGTGTATCTTTCTGTAGAACCCAATGCCGGCTTACCTCATCTGATCGACGGAAAGACTGTATTTCCTGATACACCCGAGGATATGGCGGAATCTGCATTAAGGTTAAGAGATGCAGGTGCCAATATTATAGGCGGCTGCTGTGGTAACACGCCGGAACATATCAGGGCGATTGCTGCTGCGGTAAAGGGTTTGCCTCCTCAGAATCGAATGAATAAAAGGCTTCGTGCTCTGGCATCCCGCGGCAAAAGTGTTTTTGTGGGTGAGGAGTATCCGCTGGCTTTTATCGGAGAAAGGATTAATCCTACGGCCAGAAAAAAACTGGCTCAGGACATTAAGGATGGCAGTATGCGAATGGTTCTCGAGGAAGCCCGAAAACAGGTGAACAGTGGTGCCCCTGTGCTGGATATAAATATGGGGGTGCCGGGAATTGATGAGGCTGCAGCTATGAAAAAGGCAGTCCTGAATATACAATCGGCTGTTGATGCGCCTGTTTCCATTGATTCAACCAGTATTGAAGCTGTTGAAGAAGGCTTAAAAGCTTTTGCCGGAAGACCATTGATAAATTCCACCACGGGAGAAGACAGACATCTGGAGCGGCTTCTGCCACTGGCAAAAAAGTATGGAGCAGCAATACTGGGGCTTTGTCTTGATGAAAAAGGTATTCCCGATAGCGCAGAAGGACGAATGACCATAGCCAGAAAAATCTATCAGCGGGCCAGGGAATATGGATTGCGTGATGAGGATATTTATATAGATTGCCTGGTAAAAACAGCCAGTGCTGAACAAACTCAGGTTATGGAAACTATAAAAGCTCTGAAAATGGTCAAAGATGAATTGCATGTGGGTACCGTATTGGGTGTCAGTAATGTTTCTCACGGGTTGCCGGCGCGTGAGGTATTGAATTCCACTTTTCTGGCTATGGCCTGGGCAGCAGGCCTGGATTTGCCCATAATGAATCCTTTCGAAGAACGAATGGTGGATACATGTCGGGCAGCCGCGGTCTTGATGAATCGTGACAAGAATTCTGCAGACTTTATCAGCAAATATAAGGATTATAAGGCAGGTGGGGGAAGCGGGCCTGCTTTTAGGAGAAATGCTATTTGTGAACACTGTAATATCCCTGACTTGCTGGAAAAGGGAGTAAAGGGTTCCAGCACTGCCAGGCCAAAGGAAAGCCAGACGCCATCTGCCGGATCTGCCCTTGATTCTCAAGTCTATGAACAACTTAGCCGGGCAGTACTTCAGGGTGACAGGGAAGGCATTGATACTTTAGTAAACAGAGCCCTTGGGCAAGAAAAGAAAGACCCTCTGGAAATAGTAAATAAAGGCTTAATTCCGGGAATTGAGAAAGCTGGAGAATTATATGACAGGAAAGATTATTTTCTTCCGCAATTGATGATGGCCGGCGAGACCATGAAAAGGGCATTTGCCTTGATAAAACCACATCTTGCTGAAGATTCCAGAGAGGCAAAGGGGCTTATTGTCATGGCAACAGTGGAAGGGGATATCCATGATATAGGAAAAAATATTGTTTGTGTCTTACTGGAGAATTATGGTTTCAGGGTAATAGATCTGGGAAAAGATGTGTCCAGTCAAGAGATTCTTGATATAGCAGAGAAAGAAAAAGCAGATATAATCGGTTTGAGTGCTCTGATGACGACTACTATGCATCATATGAAGGATGTTGTTCAGGGAGTTAAAAACCGTGGCTTGAACTGTCGGGTTATGGTGGGAGGAGCTGTCTTGAATCAGGAATATGCAGACAGTATAGGTGCTCATGCTTATTCCGAAGATGCCCGAAAAGCAGTCCTTGTGGCTCAGAAATTACTTAACTAAGGGGTGGTATTATGGGATACAAAAGAACTTATGAGGAGATTAATGAAAAAATCAGGAAAGGACAAGCCGTAGTAGTAACTGCAGAAGAGGTAATTGACATTGTTGAAGAAAAAGGTCTGGAAAAGGCTTGTAAGGAAATAGATGTAGTTACTACAGGAACTTTTGGTCCTATGTGTTCTTCGGGAGCATTTATTAACTTTGGGCACGCCAGGCCGCGAATAAAGATGAAGAAAGTATATCTGAACGGTGTGGAGGCATATACCGGAATCGCTGCCGTAGATGCCTATATTGGCGCTGGACAGTTACCGGAGACAGACCCTGAAAACAAGGTTTATCCAGGCTGCTTTACCTATGGCGGAGGACATGTAATACATGATTTGCTGGCAGGGAAGGATATCAGATTGGAGGCAACAGGATATGGAACAGACTGTTATCCCAACAAGAAAGTCGATACCATAATAAGACTGGAAGACCTGAACGAAGCCTTTTTGTTCAACCCGCGGAATGCTTATCAAAACTATAACTGTGCGGTAAATCTGGGTGACAGGACTCTTTATACCTATATGGGAATATTAAGGCCTAATCTGGGAAATGCCAGTTATTCCACTGCCGGGCAATTGAGCCCATTGATGAATGATCCCCATTATAAAACCATTGGAATAGGTACCAGGATATTTCTGGGAGGAGGTACCGGGTATGTAGCCTGGAATGGGACTCAGCATCATCCCAATGTGTTGCGGGGAGACAATGGAGTGCCCAGGGTTCCGGCCGGAACGCTTTCACTAATCGGCGATTTAAAACAAATGGATTCTAATTGGTTGGTAGGTCTAAGCTATAAGGGTTATGGAGCAACAATGGCTGTTGGAATAGGTATACCTATTCCAATACTCAACGAAGACATTTTGCGTTATACAGCTGTCAGAGACCAGGATATTTATTGCCCGATAGTTGATTTTAATGAAGGATATCCTTATTCAAAGCCGATAGATTTGGGATTTGCCAATCTCAAGGAACTAAAATCAGGGAAGATTACTATAAACGGCAAAGAGGTAATTGCCACATCGCAGTCCAGTTATCCCCGGGCTCGTAAGATTGCGGGCATACTCAAGGGATGGATACAGAGAGGAGAGTTTGAGTTAACCCAGCCGGTATTAGGGCTTCCCTCTGCAGAGGCAAACATTGAATTTAAATCCATTCCAGAGAGAACCCCTAACGGGACATCTCTGAATGCCAGGAACAGGAGGGATTAGGATGAAGAAGAAGGTCGTTTGTTATTTCTCTGCTGCACAATCTGAGCAGCCTATAATTTACCGGCTGGTCAAAAACTATGATCTGATAGTCAATATCTTAAAAGCTAATATTAATCCAGCCAAAGAAGGATTTCTCGTGGTGGAACTTGAAGGCAGCAAGAACAAATACGAAGAAGGGATTAGTTTCCTGAAGAATTTGGGAGTAATAGTTGAAGCACTGAGTGAAACCGTTATCTGGCATGAAGATATCTGTATACAATGTGGTGCCTGTGCATCATTTTGCCCAACTGAAGCACTTTCAATAGATCGGGAAAGCATGGAAGTATCTTTTAATGATTCAAAGTGTGTTATCTGTGGCATGTGTGTGGAGTGTTGCCCGACTCGGGCCATAGAGCTGCATTTTGAAGTCAGGGAGGCAGTTCACTAACTCGATGAATATGAAGAAAAAAAACGGATATGTTAATCGTGATTATCGTATTTTGCACCAGGCTGGTGATATGGAGTATTTTAATGTTAAAATAAAAGACAGTGATCTGGCAATCGGGATAGATTGTAAGTCCTATAAAGATGACTTGCAATCTATTTGCTATAGAGAACTGGCCAGGATAAGGGGAGAGCTCGAGGATTACATTGCCTTTCATCCCGAATTCAAAGCCTCTTTTGTACCGCTTAAACTTCGGCCTGGAGCTCCTGAAATAGCATCTTCGATGAGCAGAGCGGCTTCTTCGGCAGGAGTGGGGCCCATGGCTGCAGTAGCTGGAGCTTTTGCCCAGGTCATTGGTGAAAAGCTTAAGTCCCATGCGAATGAGATAATTGTAGAAAATGGCGGAGATATATACCTGGATTCTTCCCGGCGAAGGATTATTGCAGTTTTTGCTGGAAAGTCAAAATTCACTTATAAAATTGGAATTAATGTTTCTCCCCAAGAGTGCCCATTAGGGATTTGTACTTCTTCCGGTACAGTAGGTCATAGTATTAGCCTGGGCAAGGCTGATGCTGTAGTGGTTAAGGGAATGCCGGTGGCAGTTGCTGATGCGGTTGCTACCAGGGTAGGGAATATGATAAAAACTGAGAATGATCTGCTGAAAGCAATTGACTTTGTAAAGAATATTCAACAAGTAAGAGGGATTCTGGCTATTAAAAATGATAAAATGGCCGCCTGGGGTGAAATAGAGATAGTACCATTAACGGAGGTGAACAATGATGAGAGTAGCCGCTAATGTTCTGGAACTTATAGGCGAAACCCCGATAGTAAGACTCAACAATATGAGCTCACCGAATGATGCTGAAGTATACGTCAAATTGGAGGGATTAAACCCAGCCGGGAGTATAAAGGATCGTCCCGGTCTTTATATGATTGAAAAGGCTGAGGAGGAAGGGGTTTTGAGAAAGGATTCAGTTATCATCGAGGCGACCAGTGGAAACACCGGAATAGGGCTTGCTATGGCTGCGTCTATAAAAGGATATCGCTTACTGATTGTAATGCCGGAAAATATGAGTGAAGAAAGAAAGAAGATTTTGCGGGCCTATGGAGCAGAATTGCTTTTGACTCCGGCAGAGCAGGGAATGCCTGGAGCAGTGGAAAAGGCTCGCTGTCTGGCTGAAAATGATGAAAAGTACTACTACACCAGGCAGTTTGAGAATCCGGCCAATGCTGAAAGTCATGAAGTATCAACTGCTCAGGAAATACTCAAACAGATGGGTACTGAACTTGATGCACTGGTTTGCGGAGTTGGAAGTGGTGGGACATTAAGCGGTGTTGCCCGAGTTTTAAAAAGAGAGATACCCAATATTATAATAGCAGCTGTAGAACCGGCAAAATCAGCAGTCTTAAGTGGAGAAGCTGCAGGTTTCCACAAAATACAAGGAATTGGAGCAGGATTTGTACCCCCGGTGTTGAATAGTAAATGAATTGATAAAATCATCTGTGTTGAAGATGAGGATGCCATAAAAACGTGTAGAGAACTGGGAAAAAAGGAAGGATTACTTCTGGGGATCTCCTCAGGTGCCGCTATATTTGCTGCCTTGGATTTGGCTGTCGGACTGGAAAAAAAGAGAAAGATTCTGGCCATAGCACCTGATGGGGGAGACAAGTATATGTCAACTGAATTGTTTGATTAGGAGGGGAGTTTTAAAAACATGAATTCTGAAGCTGTAGTTCAGCATCTGGTCGATTGGTTAAAAACAGAGGTTGAAAAAGCCGGGGCATTGGGAATTACTGTGGGAGTTAGTGGGGGCGTGGATTCAGCGGTAGCAGCAGTTATTGCGCAAAAGGCCTTCCCGGATGATATTATGGCTCTTTTTTTGCCTTGTGAGAGTGATATTGTCGATAGGGTGCATGCCAGAATCCTATTTGAGAGGTTTAATATCCGTCACCGGGTTATTGATCTGGATAATGCTTACAGGCTGCTGGCAACCCAGTTTGAGTCTTATCTGAAATTGGAAGGGCCTGAGGGTAGACTCCTGAGGGCTAATATAAAAGCGCGACTAAGGATGATAGCTCTTTATTTTTCTGCACAGGCAAGACACTACCTGGTACTGGGAACCAGCAACAGAAGTGAAATGAGTGTTGGCTATGCCACCAAGCACGGAGATGCAGGTGTAGATCTCCAGATTCTTGGTGACCTGTTAAAAAAAGAGGTTTTTGAGCTGGCTAATTATTTGGAAATTCCTGAACAAATAATTAACAAAGTTCCTTCTGGTGGTTTGTGGATGGGACAGACTGATGAAGCTGAGATGGGAATAAGTTATCAGGAACTGGATAAATATCTGGAATCAAAAGAGGGCTCTCCAGAGCTTACGGAAAAAATCGAAAGAATGATAAAAGCCAGCGAGCACAAAAGAAGAATGCCTGCTATTGCAATTGTCCCGGATGAATTAAAATAATCTAAGTTAGTATTTTTTCAATATCCTGCATTAATAAAAGCCCTTGATTTTCGCAAAGTATAAAGAAAAATGCAAATATTTGTTACCTGGGGGAATGGATTTTGAATTCCAGACAACGTAGTGTTTTGATAAGAATGATAATTTCATTTGCAGTATTTGCATATATAGGATATCTGGCCTGGCAGCAACTGCCTGTATTTGACTTTAAAGTAATTATAGCCTTTTTTACTATATATCTTCTCTGTGCAATATCGGAAGTTTTTATTTATAAAGATCCTGATACTTATGTAATCGAAGATGAAGACAGAAAATCCTATCTTTATCTCCAACTGTCTTTTTTGGTAGCATTGTTTTATGCCGCCATAGATTTTGTGGAGTACCACTATACGCGGGTGTATTCCCTGGAGCCGGCAATAATAGTTACTGGTTTTTTTATATTTTTGTTTTCCTGGGTGATACGCTGGTGGGGATTCAGATCTATTGACAAGTATTTCAATCCTCGGGTTGCTATATATGAGGAGCATCAGCTAATCACCTGGGGAGCTTATAAAAACATAAGACATCCATTATATTTGGGAGCATTTCTCAGTTCTCTTTCCCTGCCATTAATTTTTAACTCATGGGGAGCTCTTTTGATAACATTGTGTACAACCATACCTGCCCTGGTATACAGGATCAATATTGAAGAAGAATTCATGCTAAGGCATTTTGGCGATGAATATGCACGTTATATGGAGAGAAGCAGGAAAATGATACCAGGAATCTGGTGATTTTTCTATATGAGCATTAAATAATTGATTCTGCTGCCAAACCCTAATTGGTATATCAGTAAATACGCGGTCAAAAGATAGTATCTTAATGTT
>JAHDSE010000085.1 GCA_018432955.1 Syntrophomonadaceae bacterium | reverse complement strand
AGCGAGCCCGTGTCAAAAATAATTTCCTTACTGCGCAGTCTGTCAAATGTGTAATAAACATTAAACTTGACTTATATATAGATTCAAAAGAATTTTGGGAGGGGTTATTTTGAAGGAAGTTCTTGTTGTATTACTCTGTTACCTTATCGGGTCTATTCCTTTTTCTTATCTGTTTGGAAGAATATTTGGGAAAGTAGATGTTCGCTCAAGAGGGAGCGGCAATGTTGGGGCAACCAATGTATTGCGTACTACCGGAGTTAAGGTGGCTCTGCTTGCTCTGGCCGGTGATTTGTTCAAGGGTTATTTTGCTGCCTGGCTGGGTTTCCAAATGGGGGGACCGGTGATGCTGGTGCTTTGTCCCTTTGCTGCTGTCTGCGGTCACTGTTGTTCAGTTTTCTTAAAGTTCCGTGGAGGCAAAGGGGTGGCAACGGCTGCAGGGACTATTTTGTTTTTGGCGCCGGAAATTTTTCTAATACTTCTCATATTACTCGTACTTATAGTTGTGTTCAGCGGTTATGTATCACTCGCCTCTATCATAGCAGCCAGCATTTTTCCCATTCTCGTCATTGCTTTTGACAAGTCGCTTGCACATATAGTGGTGAGTATTCTCATTGCCCTTACGGTAATATATAAACACAGGGCAAACATAGTAAGACTAAGAAATGGGACTGAAGCAAAAATCAATGAAAAAGCCTAGTGATTGAGGATTTTGCATAATTGGTTTTTTTGTATCATTAGGCAAGTATTTTAGTACTGTCATCCTGAGGCAAAGCCATAGTATCTTAGGATTCACCCTCCGGGCACTATTGATGTTCGCTTTGCTCACGATTAAGATTCTTCGCTAACGCTCAGAATGACAAGTTGGATTATTTTAATTATGCAAACTCTCGATTGTAATCAGCAGCTTTTTTCAGGAGGAGAACTAATGAAGCGAATATGTATCTTGGGTGCCGGGAGTTGGGGGACTGCTCAGGCAATATTGTTAAGCAAAAATGTTGATAGAGTAAGTATCTGGGGCATACCGGAAGATGAGATGGAATCAATGAAAGAAGGCAGGGAAAACCATAGATTTTTAGCAGGGATTAAGATCCCGGAAAATGTTTTCCCTACCAGCAGTATGGAAGAAGCCATGGAAAAGGCTGAGATGCTGGTGTTGGCCGTTCCTTCACAGGCTGTGAGGGAGGTATTAAAAGCTGCTGCCGCTTATATTAAAAAGGACTGCTGCATACTTAATACGGCCAAGGGATTGGAGATAGAAACCGCTATGCGTATGAGTCAGGTAGTAGAAGATGTTCTGGGTAAAGAGAACAGAGACCGCTATGCAGTGTTGTCCGGTCCCAGTCATGCTGAGGAGGTTGCCCGGGAGTTGCCTACTGTAGTAACCGTAGCGGCATATAATAAAGAAACGGCTTTCCAGGTGCAGGATATTTATATGTCCCCCGTTTTCCGGGTTTATACCAATCCTGATGTTGCCGGGGTAGAACTCGGCGGAGTCTTGAAGAACATTGTAGCCCTGGCGACGGGAATTGCTCTGGGGCTGGGTTATGGTGATAATACTGCAGCGGCCTTATTGACCAGGGGGCTTAATGAAATGATCAGAATGGGACAGGCGATGGGGGGAGACCCCCGAACCTTTTCCGGATTAAGCGGCATTGGCGATCTGGTGGTTACGTGCAGCAGCAGGCATTCCCGCAACCGGCGGGCCGGTATCATGATAGGGCAGGGCCATAGCCTGGAAGATACCCTGGAAAAAGTGGGAATGGTAGTTGAAGGAGCACATGCTACCAGAGTGGTACATAGACTGGCAACTGAACTCGATATTGATATGCCTATAACCAGAGCATGTCATCAGGTTTTGTTTGAGAAGCAGGCGGCGCGTGATGCCGTAGATTTATTGATGAAGCGACGAAAAAAACATGAGATTGAAGAAATCGTAAAGGATATAGAAGGTTGGTAAAACAAAGCTTTGGAAAAAAGTGTGATTAGAATCACACTTTTTTTGTTTTCTGGTTATATTACCGAATATTGAGAAATATATTTATACTGTTATAGCCTAATTGTTATTAAGGGGTATCCGCAATCGGAGGGAGGGTGCCTGTTAAAGTCTTAATCCAAGGGAGGGAAAATGAGAAGTGGAAGGAAATAGTATCTTAAACGATATCGTTGAAAGGACCGGAGGCGATATTTATCTGGGAGTAGTAGGCCCTGTTAGAACAGGAAAATCAACATTCATAAAAAGATTTATGGAACTGATGATTATACCCAGCATACAGGATATTAATGACAGGGAGCGGGCCACCGATGAACTTCCCCAGAGTGGTGCCGGCAAGACTATCACTACTACAGAACCCAAGTTTGTCCCCAATGAAGCCATAGAAATTACCACCCAGAACAATTTGAGCTTAAAGGTAAGACTGATTGACTGTGTGGGATATGCTGTGGACGGAGCTCTGGGTTATGAAGAAGATGAAGAACCTCGTATGGTAAGAACTCCCTGGTTTGACTATGAGGTTCCCTTCGAAGAAGCGGCCGAAATAGGAACCAGGAAGGTGATTGCCGATCACTCGACCATTGGAATTGTAATGACAACCGATGGCAGCATAAGTGATATCCCCAGAGGCAATTATACTGAAGCTGAAGAAAGAGTGGTAAATGAGCTCAAGGAACTTAGCAAACCCTTTATTCTGGTATTGAATTCCACCAATCCTTATGACAGGAATACTCTAAATCTTGCTGAAGAGTTGAGCGAGAAATATGAAGTCAGTGTTGTTCCACTTAATGTAGCCTTGATGAATATAGACCAGATTTACGGTATTTTGGAGGAGGTTCTCTACGAATTCCCAGTACAGGAGGTTAACATCAAATTACCGGGATGGGTGGATGAACTGGATGAAGATTTCTGGTTGAGGGAACACCTGGAATCAGCTATCAAGGAAGTATTGGGTGGAATCCGTAAGGTGAGGGATATTGACAAAGCCATAGAACAACTGTCAGAAGTAGAAAACATAAGCTATGTCAGTCTCAAAGAAATGAATTTTGGGAGCAGTACTGCAGCTATTGATGTAACAGTGCCCGAGACTTTATTTTATCGTTCATTGAGCGATGTCAGCGGTTTTGAGGTTGAAGGACAGCAGGACATAATGCGATTAATGAAGGACCTCAGCATTGCCAAGAAGGAATTCGATAAGGTTTCTTCTGCCCTGGAGGAAGTTAAAGAGTCAGGCTATGGGGTGGTTACTCCCCGATTGGAAGAAATGTTCCTGGAAGAGCCTGAATTAATCAGGCAGGGAAGTCGTTTTGGAGTTAGATTGAAGGCCAAGGCTCCATCCCTCCATCTTATAAAGGCTGATATTACTACCGAAATTACCCCCATAATAGGAACTGAAAAACAATGCGAAGAACTGGTGCGCTATATGCTGGACGAATTTGAAGAGGATCCCACAAAAATCTGGGACTCCAATATATTCGGAAAATCCCTGCATGATCTGGTGAGGGAAGGTATACAAAACAAACTGCACCGTATGCCTGAAAATGCTCAGGTTAAGCTGCAGGATACCCTGCAGCGAATTGTCAATGAAGGCAGCGGAGGCCTGATCTGCATCATTATCTAGTTAGCCTCTGATTAAACAATCGCTCAAAAGCCGGTCCTTGTGACCGGCTTTTGAGCGTATAATAATGCTATGCTCAAGATAGCACATCTATGTCTCCATCGAGCCGAAGATTTCATGGCCGGCCCCTTTTTAACTCTCTGTGACCGCTTATTGATTAATCTGAACTGATCTTAAAGCTGTTGAAATTGTCATAAAATAAAATAAATGATATAATATGTCCGTATGACATAGAAAATAATCCGCCTTACATAGACAGGGGTGGTTTTTTTATGGCGGAATTGGAAAAGAAAATCTACCTGGTAAGAGAAGATATTTTACCGGAGTCGATATTAAAAACCGCTTTAGTGAAAGAGATGCTGGCTAATGGTGAAGCTCAGGGGGTTTCGGATGCGGTTGACAAAGCAGGTATAGCCAGGAGCACATTCTATAAATACAAAGATGGGGTTTTCCCTTTTTTAAATGCCGACAATGCAAAAATAATTAATATCTCCTTGTTACTCAAACATATTTCAGGTATTCTATCAGGGGTTATTAATTGTATTGCATCTTTTAAAGGAAATATTCTAACTATTAATCAAAACCTTCCTATTCATGGGGTGGCTTATGTTACCATATCTCTGAGTATAGAAGAAATGACCGTATCTCTAGATGAATTATTGATAAGATTGGGAGAGCTTAACGGTGTACAGAAAGCAGAAATAATTAGCAAGAGCTGAAACAGGGGGTAGACTTATGATCATGGTTGGATTGCTGGGGTGTGGGACTGTGGGTTCCGGTGTTGTTAAACTGCTGGAGAAAAACCAGGAGATTATTGCTAAAAGAAGCGGAGACAGCATCAGCATTAAACGGATAATGGAAATGGATCTGAGCAAATGCCTGGAGCTGGGACTGGATGAAGAGATGATAAGCCAGGACTTTGAGGAAATAGTTCAAGATGATGAGATAGATATAATAGTCGAGTTGATTGGGGGAATTGAGCCTGCCTTTAGCTTTATTATGGAGGCGATGAAGAAAGGCAAGCATGTGGTTACTGCCAACAAGGATCTGATAGCCGTAAAAGGACGGGAACTGCTTGATACAGCCAAAGAGAATAATGTGGATTTCTACTTTGAGGCCAGTGTTGCCGGGGGAATACCTATAATTTACCCTTTGAAACAATCCCTGGCAGCTAATCAGATTCAGGAAGTGATTGGTATTTTAAATGGGACCACCAATTATATCCTGAGTAAGATGAGTAAAGAAGGCAGGGCTTTTGATGAAGTGCTGGCAGAAGCTCAGGCTTTGGGTTATGCAGAGGCAGATCCGTCAGCAGATGTTTATGGTCTGGATGCGGCGCGCAAGATCGCGATTCTTTCCTCTATAGCGTTTAACAGTCGGGTAACTCTGGATGATGTATATGTTGAGGGAATAACCAGCATTACCCCGAATGACATTGAGTATGCCGCTGAACTGGGCTATGTTATAAAGCTGCTGGCTATTGCCAAAGAAAACGAAGAAGGCGAGATTCAAATCCGTGTGCATCCTGCCTTTCTTCCCAAAAACCATCCCCTGGCGGCAGTGAATGATGTGTTTAATGCGGTATTTGTTCAGGGTGATGCAGTAGGAGAAATAATGCACTATGGCCGGGGGGCAGGACAGATGCCTACTGCCAGCGCAGTTGTTGGAGATATTATTGAGGTTGGACGCAATATTTTACACCATATCAGTACCAGAATTGGATGTACCTGCTATGATGAAAAAGCCATTCTGGATATAGCAGAATTAAACGCCCAGTTTTATATCCGTATGACGGTAACGGATCGCCCCGGAGTCCTGGCAGGTATTGCCGGAGTCTTTGGCAATAATAATGTCAGCATCGCTTCGGTATTACAGAAGACAAATGATCAGGATATGGCAGAGTTGATTATGATAACTCACAAGGTCAGAGAACAGGACTTAAGGGATTCTCTTACAGTTCTGAAGGGAATGAGCATAGTGGGGGGAATTAACAATGTGATACGCCTGGAAGGAGTAGAGAGATAGCATTAGCGGCTGAAGGCTGAGGGAGGATATATGTTTGCGGTAAAAGTCCCGGCAACGAGTGCTAATTTGGGGCCGGGTTTTGATACAATGGGCTTAGCTCTGGAGCTGTATCTGGAAGTCCAACTTGAGATTAAGAGCAGCAGAGATATAGAATTGTATTTTAACGGTGACGATAAAGAAATTATTGATAATAAACCTGAGGACAATCTCCTGATAAGAGCTATGAACCGTGTTTTTCAGGAGTCAGGGCGGGAAATGCCGGGACTCAGAGTGACAGTGGAAAATAGAATACCCTTTGGCAAAGGGCTGGGGAGCAGTGCAGCAGCCATTGCCGCCGGAGTGCATGCTGCTGATTTCTTGTTGGAACAGCGGTTTTCCAGAAAACAGTTGCTTAAATGGGCGGTGGAAATGGAAGGACATGCAGATAATATTGTCCCTGCTGTAGCCGGTGGCTTGACAACAGTTATGCTGTACGACGGTCAGGTCTATTTTCAGAAGCTCGATTTTCCAGATGAAATAGAGTTGATTGTGGCTATTCCTGATTTCAACCTGCCCACTGAAAAAGCTCGGTCCATCTTACCGGAGAAGATTGAACTGAAGAAAACAGTAGCAAACCTTCAAAGGGCTTGTTTTTTCCTGGCCAGTATATATAATTCTGACTTCAATTCCATTAATATGGCCATGGATGATACGATATATCAACCGCTCAGGAAACAGTTTATTCCGGGTTTCGAACAGGTTTTGCATGAAGCTGGAAATTCAGGAGCCCTGGGTGTGGCTTTGAGCGGGGCAGGGCCTTCGATACTGGCATTTACTATAAATAATAAAGAAGTAATCGGGGAAGCAATGCAGAGAGCATTTAAAGCGAATGGGATAAATAGCCGGATAATTTACCTGAGAGCTAATAATTCCGGTGTGAAGATATTTACTTAAGTAGAAAGAAAATAAGTGTTTTAGGGAGTGAACAGGAATTGGCATTAATTGTATCGAAGTTTGGTGGAAGTTCGGTTGCGTCGATTGAGAAAATAAAGAGTATTGCTCTCAGGGTAAAAGAAATGCGTAAACAGGGAGATAATGTTGTAGTGGTAGTATCTGCTATGGGCGATACTACTGATGATTTAATTAAACTGGCGAAGGGTACCGGCAATGAACTCTGCTACCGGGAAATGGATATGCTGCTGGCAACGGGGGAACAACAATCAGCGGCTTTATTGGCATTGACCCTGAAAAATATGGGCTGTGACGCTATTTCATTGACTGGCTGGCAGGCGGGCATAAATAGTGATGCTGCCCACAGTAAAGCCAAAATCAGTGGTATCGATAACCAGCGAATCATCAAAGAAATAGAAACAGGAAACGTTGTGGTTATTGCAGGTTTCCAGGGGATATCTCCCCAGGGTGATATTACTACCCTGGGCAGAGGGGGTTCTGACACCAGCGCGGTAGCCCTGGCAGCCAGCCTGGAAGCCGAGCGCTGTATGATATTTACTGATGTTGATGGGGTTTTTACTGCCGATCCCCGAATAGTAGCAGAGGCTCAGAAGCTATCTCAGGTTTCCTATGAAGAAATGCTGGAGCTTGCCAGCTTGGGGGCTGTTGTACTACAACCCCGGGCTGCAGAATTTGCTATGTTATATAATGTTGATGTAGAAGTGCGCAGCAGTTTCAATTCCCATCCCGGTACCATAATAACGGAGGTAGGCAATATGGAAAAACAAAGAATAGTAACCGGAGTAGCCCATGATTTAAACTGTGCAAAATTTGCCCTGTTTGATGTACCTGATCAACCTGGTATAGCCAAATCCCTTTTCAAAGCCCTGGCTGAGAACGATATTAACGTAGATATGGTTATCCAGAGTGCTATGAGGGATAACAGGAACGATATAGCCTTTACCATTTGGAAGAGTGACTTGCCCAAGGCCCTGCCGGTTGTCAGGGAACTGGTCGATAAGATATCAGCATCAGGCATGTCCTGCGGCGAAGATGTAGCCAAGGTATCTATAGTAGGCGCCGGTATGCAGAGCAACCCCGGGGTTGCCGCGGCGATGTTCGAGGCCCTGGCAGATGAAGGAATAAACATTCATATGATAAGTACTTCCGAAATAAAGGTATCATGTATAATAGACGAGTCGGAAATAGAAACCGCAGTTCGGGCTCTGCACAAAAAGTTTGAACTGGATAAAATGGAGTAAATGCAAAATTCTTGACTAATAATATCTTCTGTTATACAATATTCTTTGCGTCGGGGTGTAGCTCAGTTTGGTATGAGCGCTACGTTGGGGACGTAGAGGCCGCTGGTTCAAATCCAGTCACTCCGACCATTTAAAAACTTAATCATTGATACAATGAAAAGTCCAGCAGTGCTGGGCTTTAGCTCTTTTCTGGAATATTTTTAGGCGGTTTGTAGCAGCTTTTTTGCTTCATTTTGCGTAATTGTGCACCGGGGGGGTGCACTTTTTAACGAAAATTAGGAAAGGCTGCTAAATAGGGTAACTTGGCTAGATTATAGCCCATTCGATTGCTGCTAACATAATCCATTGAGAATTTAGCCTATACATCTATCATTATTCTGTTCGATATTACTTGCTATCACTTACAAATAGAGCAAATATATCCCTGCTGCGTACAGTTTTAGCTAATGATTAGATCACCGTTATTATTGTTGCTGTAACCAAAACACTTTCAGTTATACAGCTTTGATTTACCGCTTTCTAAACTTGGCTATGCCCCATTTAATATTATGACTTCTAGCCTAGATTTCTGCCTGTGCGGCAGTCTGAGGAATAGCAATAATAAAATCTTGTTTAGTGTCCTGGGTATTAATATTTTCGGTCTCAACAAATTGGCTTTTGGGGATTTATGGTTTTTATAATTAGAATAAGGTATTTATTATTGCTTTAATTTGGTTATTAATGTTGGATAACGATTTTTTTAGGGGCAACTATTCACTAAGTATCTTGGTATGTTATTCAAATAATAACTAAATATTTGATTATATATTCATTATGTATCGCGATAGCATAATTAAAAGTCATACAAATTATTATTTATTATTAAAGTAAACTATGATATCTTTATTTAAAAGAGGTTTATGGTTTCACAAAACTGATATCAATACATAGATTGAAAAAATCCAAAAGAAAGATTGCATTGGCAGGAGGTGAGAATATTGATGTTAAACAATTTACCCTGCATTTCTATTAAAGATGGTGAAAAAATTCTGGAGATAGGTTATGAAGACTTAATCAAGTATCACGGTTATAACATGATTGGTGGTGTAGCACTAGCCTATAAAATTATGATGTGGGGTATACCGAAACTAACAGATCAAGTGCCAGAGAGGGGCAAATTCTACTTTTATAGTGGTATTGGCCCTGGTGGACAGGGTGTAATTGATTCTGTCGAAATGGTATTGCGGGTTAAAACCCATAACAGCCTGGGACTTGATAAAGCATGGTCAATGGACAAGCCTGGGGCTTATTGCCCAGGTGGGGGGCATTATTATTTTGAAATTGGTTATGATGGAAAAGAACTTTGTCTTGGAGTAAAAGATGGAGTTATACCAAGTGAGTTTATCAGAATGTCAGAATTGGCTGGGGAGAGAACCCGAACAGGGGAATTGTTAAGTGATGAAGAAACGAAGTATTTGCATCATTTGCGTTATGAGCTTAGTGAAGCAATTATTTCCGCTGATCCTGATGATTTGTTTTTTGAAATTTCCTGTACATAAATATCTACCTTAATAATATTTGATAATAGAAAACAACTATAAATAATTGGAGGAAAAAAATGAAAACACTAAACAAAAATATTTTAATAATGTTGCTATCAGTATTTCTAATCTGCAGTATCGGAGGTTGTGGCAGTACAACAAACACAGATAGTAATAAATCCGGATCTTCTGTTAATGAACAAAGCAAATATCCTTATACGATTACCGACCAGGCTGGAAGAGAGATTGTTATTGAAAAAGAATATAAGCGTGTTGCGATGACGAGTGTTCGGCCAATTCCTGCGGCATATCTTGCTGCAACAGGTAGTATTGATGAATTGGTTGGAATTAATCCATCTTCTATGGTTGCAGCCAAGAACTCCATGCTGGCAGTACTTGCTCCCAATATCCTTAATCTCGAAACAGGATATGTGGAAGGGAACGATACTAATGTTGAAGAGCTATTAAAAATCAAACCAGAAGTAGTCTTTTGCTTAAATACCAATGCTGATGAAATTGCAGCTCTTGAAGCAGTTGGTATAAAGGCAGTTGGAATGGAAACCAATGGAACAGATGCAATTGAATTATTTAGTCAATGGGCAAAATTGATCGGTGATGTAATGGGGAAAGAAAATCAAGCTGGTGCCATTATCGATCATAGCAGAGCAATTGCTAAAAAAGTAAAGGATATAGCTGCAACTATTCCTGAAAATGAAAAAAAGAGTATTATGTTCCTTTATTTAAATGATGGTAATACCATAAAAGTTGCGGGGTCTAACCTTTATAGCCAGTACTGGAGTGAAACTATTGGAGCCAAAAATGCTGCTGCGGATGTATCCAATGTTGCTGTTGTAAATATGGAGCAAATCTATAAATGGAATCCTGATTACATTTTCATTACCAATTTCACCGAAACTCAGCCGGAGGATCTTTTAAAAAACAAATATCCCGGTCAAGATTGGAGTAATATAACTGCGGTTAAAGAAGGTCATGTATATAAAAATCCATTAGGTATTTATAGATGGTTTACTCCAACCTCTGATGGTGCTTTAATGCTACAGTGGATTGCACAAAAAGTATATCCAGATTACTTTAACGATTATGATATTGAAGATGAAATTTTAAATCATTACTCAAAATTCTATAACTATGACCTTAATGATGAAGAACTTGCTCTGATTCTTAATCCATCAAGTGACGCTGGTGCCTACAAAGCACGTTCAAACTAGTAAATGATTATTATTATATTGAGATAGTATACGATGAATTTATTTTCTCAAAAAAAGAGTCCGGATCAAATTCAAAGTGAATATGGAATTCCTTTTATAATAAAAATAATACTGATTGCATTACCGATTATCATGTTCTTTATTTCTTTTTGTTTTGGTAGATATGGCATCTCACCTCAAACGGTATTTGAAATATTGTGGTCCAATGCGTTAAACATAAAAGGGGAGTATGATTCTACTGATGCTTCGGTAGTTATGGTGCTGAGATTTCCTCGAATATTGATGTGTATGTTGGTTGGTGCCGGACTTTCCATGTCCGGTGCCGCCTTGCAGGGCATGTTTGGTAATCCTCTGGTAAGTCCGCAAATACTGGGTGTTTCTGCTGGCGCAGGATTCGGTGCTGCACTGGCTATACTGATTTCAAGTTCTGTTTTCTTAATTCAGGGGTTGGCTATTCTGTTTGGTATTTGTGCTGTTGCCTTAACCTATGCGATAAGTCATATAAAAGGTGGTAATGGTTCCGTTTATATGCTGGTTTTAGCAGGGGTTATCACCTCAGCTTTCTTTGAAGCACTGATTTCAATCATTAAATATGTGGCAGATCCATTTAGCAAGTTGCCTACCATTACATACTGGTTGATGGGGAGCATGGCTGGTGTTAAATGGTACGACCTGAAAATAGTTACACCAATCATTATCTTGGGTATAGCAGGTTTATTGATTATGCGCTGGCGATTAAACATACTTTCATTGGACGATGATGAAGCGCGTTCCATGGGTATTAATATTAAAGCATCCAGGATGATGGTGATAGCTTTTTGCACCCTGATTACTGCAGCATCTGTCTCAGTCTGTGGCATCGTGGGTTGGGTAGGTTTGGTAATTCCGCATATTTGCCGGATCATTGTTGGACCAAATCATAAAAATCTCTTGCCAGCATGCTTATCTGTTGGTGCCGTTTACTTACTGATGATCGATAATCTGGCTCGCAGTCTGGTAAGTACGGAAATACCTCTTTCGATTTTAACTGCCCTGGTAGGTGCACCGTTCTTTGCTTATTTATTAAAGCGTTCAGGTGGTCAGTGGTCATGAAATTAGTAGTTGAAAATGGGAGTTACGGTTATACTTCAACCACTCTTTTATTTGATAAGATTAACTTTTCCATAAATGAAGGCGAGATACTGGCAATTTTAGGGCCTAACGGAGTTGGCAAAACCACTTTGCTGCGTTGCATAACTTCTCTTTTAAAGTGGCGTAGTGGTCAGACAATTATTGATGATGTTCCTATAGCCGGTAAAAACAGCAAATCAATATGGGGAAAAGTAAGTTATGTACCCCAAAGCAGTTATGCAAGATTTCCCTATACAATTATTGATATGGTTTTATTAGGGCGTGCGTCTCACTTGAAGGTATATTCAACACCATCAGGGAAAGATTATGAAATTGCCATGCATGCTTTGGAACAGGTTGGAATTGCTCATCTCAATGCAAAGAAATGTAATGAAATAAGCGGGGGAGAATATCAATTAGTACTCATTGCAAGAGCTCTTGCAGCACAGCCCCAACTGCTTATTCTGGATGAACCTGAATCCCACTTGGATTTTCGCAATCAAATGTTGGTTTTAAGCATGTTGGAAAAGGTAGTGCGTGAAAGAAAACTAAGTTGTATTATCAACACACACTACCCTGAACATGCCATGCGTTTAGCGGATAAGTCATTGCTGCTTGGATATGGGGGGAAATACCTCTTTGGCAAGGCAAAGGATATTATCACCATGGAAAATCTCAGTGACTACTTTGGGGTTAGAGTGAAAATGATGCCATTTGAATATGGAGGAAGAATTCTTAGTTCAATCATTCCATTGGAATTAATCAATAATGAAGTTATGGCAAAATAACCATACCCCACAAAGAGCCTGAACATTACATCTAATACCCCTTTTTTTATTTATAACAAGCACCTTGATATCACTAAATGCTTGATTGATATGGCATGTGATATAATATAATAGAATATCAACCTTGAAGTGCAGGCGGTGAATTTAAAATGGAAAAAATCCAATCCGGAAATGAGTTATATGAACATATTGGGAAAATGAATAAAAATAATTCAATAAGTCATGTGTATATTCCGGGAAAAGGAACGTTCAAAATCTTATTTCAAGAAGAGGATTCACCATCAATATTATCAGAGATTGAATCTGATTATACGTTGCATCAGATGATTAAGGACAGCCGTGCAGCGTACAATGCTGGTGATAAAATGACTACCGAGCAGTTTCTAAAATGCTTATCACCAGATCATTTTACAAGATGAAAGTTATTCAGGTGATATGGCCTAGGCCAGTTAGGGATAAATTGCTTGCATTTAGGAACGAACATTTCACGCCAGAGGAAACCTATAATTTTATTGTCAGTGTAATTTCAGAGACAGAGAGCTTGTTGTTAAATCCTGTTTTGAGTAAAGTATACACTGAAGAAACAGGAGAATATAATATGCTGGATTTATGCGTTTAGTAGTTCGGAAATTTAAGCTTTACGTTGAAACGGTGGAGAATGATGCTGTGGTGGTTGCGGTAAAGTATCCTGGAGAAAAATAGAAGGAGGTGCCCGGTGCCTGACACCAACTTATTAATATGGCAGCGGGTGAAATCAACTAATCAACACAAGTAACTAATCAAATAACTAACCCCCGGCACCCTGGGAGCTAATCACGGCTCTTAGGGGCTGGGGGTTTTTCTTTTTGGGTGGTGCATAATTACGCGAATATAAACAAATACGGAAAAAGATAAAGGAATTTTGTGTAATGATATAGAAGATTATGGGGAATCACCCGTGGTCACCTGATGTAAAACTGAGGAGAAAAGGGGCTAAACTGCAATGGACATACTTCAATACGAGCCAAAAATTTGGGCAACAGCAGATCTATTACGTGGGTGCGGTATCAAAGAATCCGAATGGCCATCATTTATGATGCCATTTTTTGCCTTGGCTATGGTAGAAAGCCGCCTGGTTAGAATGTTTGACGGGTTAAAAAATAGAATCGGTGAAGAAGCTTTTGATGGGATCGATAAAGAAGATCTGTATGACTTAATTAGAGATGAAGGACAAGGTTACAACATCTACATATTTGAAAAGCAGCAAACCCTTGCTGATATCTGTAAAAATGACAAATCCTTTGAGATTGATTTTGATGCCTATCTAAATGGATTTGATGGTGAAACCAAGGATCTGCTGGGAGTAGATGTGGGAGATGGAGAAAAATTTCTCGATATTAAAGGCGTTATTTCCAAGCTCAAAGCTAAAAAAGTGTTGATGGGTTATACCAAACTCTGGGCGGGAATTGACCTCAAGCCATATTGCAACTCGGAAATAACCACTCTGGAAGAACATATCAAACGAAAATGGGCAGACATTTCAGCGGAGACTGCCGGAGAGCAATACACACCGGACGATGTGATTGCACTTATTTCTGAAATAATTGCCTCCAAAATTGAAGAGTCGGACACCCTGCTCAAGATATATGACTGCACCTGCGGTGGGGGCAACTTGCTGTTTGGAGTTGAAGACCGCCTTAAAGAAAAGATTAAATATACCCAGACTTACGGACAGGACTGGAATGATGCCCTCTATGCCCTGGCGAAGATTGAAAGCCGTTTTCGTAAGGATTCCCGAATCGAACACGGCAATACCCTGGTGGATGACAAGTTTTATAACGAGAAATTTGATGTGGTAATTGCTAATCCGCCTTATGGCGTAAGTTGGAAAGGCTTTCAAAAGGACATAGAAAACGATAAGACAGGGAGATTTAAATTTTTGCCCTCTGTCTCCGATGGACAGCTACTGTTTATGCAGCACCTTATTTCCAAATTGGATGAAGATGGCATGGGGGTAGTGGTACATAACGGTTCCACCTTGTTCAGCGGTGACGCAGGTTCAGCCGAAAGTAATATCCGCAAATGGATGCTGGACAGCGATATCGTGGAGGCGGTTATTCAGCTGCCCACCGATGAATTTTTCAACACCGGCATTTACACCTATTTATGGGTGCTCAACAAGCAAAAAAAGCCAGAGTATTTAGATAAAGTAATGCTGATTAACGCCAGTGAAAAGTATAAAACCCTGAAAAAGAGCAAAGGCTCCAAGCGCAAGGAAGTGGATGAAGACAGTCGCCGGGAAATTGTAGAAACCCTTACCCGGTACCAGGATACAGACTACGCCAGGGTATTTGATAAAGAATATTTTTACTTTAACAAGCAAGCCATCCTGCTTACCAATGTGGATGAATACGGTAACAGTTTTGAGGCTCAGTTGCCGATGATAGTGAACAAAAAAACCGGCGAGGAAGAGAGGGCAAGTTCGCTGAAGTTGACGCCGGTCAAAATAAGCAATGGTGATAGAGAATTGACCCGGTTTGTGATTACTGACTTTGATACTGGTAAATATGAATCTTTAGCGGATGCTTTTGAGCAGGATATCAAGCCCTTTGTTGCTTCGCTGGATTATAAGGAACAGCCTTTGGTGATTACCACTGATGATGATACAAGGTATTGCTTTGATAACGAGCAGGAAACCCTGAACGAGGAAGTCAACGGCAATAAGGAGCCATTGGGCTGTGGCAAAATAGTAGTCAAATCCACTTTGAAGAAAGCCAGCAAAACCCAGCCTGCGCGCATTGTAATCAGTGCGGAACTTACCCCCGATTACCAAAAGGATTATGAGATTATTCCCTATTATAGAGATGAAGCCGAGAATCAGGCAGCGATTGCTGCCTTTATGGACAAATATATCACCAGGCCGTTTGTCTACCTGGAGAATGTGGTGGGTGTGGAGATCAATTTTAACAAGGTTTTTTATAAGCCGGAGAAGCTGCGGGAAGTGGCGGTAATTCTGGCTGATATTGAGGCGATTGAGGCCGAGATAAAGGTGTTGGAAGCGGAGCTGGAGTTATGATGGACAGCACTTTTGATAGATATAAAGTTTATAAAGATAGTAGTATTGAGTGGTTTAGGGAAGTACCTGAACATTGGGAAGTTAAAAGGGTTAAAGATCTGTCGCAAGTAAAAAGAGGTGCTTCGCCAAGACCTATTGATGATCCAATTTATTTTGATGAGGACGGTGAATTTTCTTGGGTACGTATTGCTGATTTGTCAGCAAGCGAACGTTATTTATTGATTACAAAAGAAAAACTTTCAAAATTAGGTTCTTCATTAAGCGTTAAGAGGTATCCGGGTGATTTTATTCTTAGTATTGCTGGTACTGTTGGGAAACCTATTATTACAAAAATTAAATGCTGCATTCACGATGGTTTTGTCTGGTT
>JAHDSE010000076.1 GCA_018432955.1 Syntrophomonadaceae bacterium | reverse complement strand
TATAATGGAAGCAGATAAAGTAGGCGTAGATTTTATTATTAACAGTGATGCACATTTTCCGGGTAGTGTCGGCAAGCTGGAATATGGCAAACAGTTAATTGAAGAATTAAAAATTGAGCAAAACAGGGTGGTCAACCTTCGCTGTCAGGGGGGGTATTCACAATGGGGAAAAAAAATCAGGGACTATATATTCTCATAATTACAGGATTATCAGGTGCCGGTAAAACACAGGTAATAAACTGTCTTGAAGATATCGGCTATTATTGTGTTGATAATCTTCCGCCTACCCTGATTTCTAAATTTGTTGAACTGAGTATCCATTCGGAAGGAAACATTAGAAAGATCGCCCTGGTAATAGATGTAAGGGGAGGAAACTTTTTTGATGATCTCTCTGAGGCTCTTGGCGAGCTGAAGAAGGAAGAAATAAGACATGAAATTATCTTCCTGGAGGCTTCTGATGAAGTCCTCGTTCGCCGATACAAGGAGTCCCGGCGCAGGCATCCCCTGGCAGGTAGTTCCGGTTTAATCGAAGCCTTAAAAGCAGAAAGGGCAATGCTGGAAGAATTGAGGGGCCAGGCAAACCTGATAATTGATACATCAAACCTGAGTCCCAGGGAACTAAAAGAAAAATTGACCAGCCGATTCAGTGAATCGGAGTCAGAGGTTTTTTCAATCAATCTCCTTTCCTTTGGATATAAAATGGGGATGCCTTTGGATGCTGATATTGTTATAGACGTAAGATTTCTACCCAATCCGTTCTATGATCCGCTGATGCAAAAAATGACCGGCAAAGATCATCAAGTAATTAATTTTGTATTGGATTCACCGGTTACAAAATCTTTCAACAGGCGTTTTATAAATCTTTTGAAGTATTTGATACCTTACTATATTGAAGAAGGTAAAACCAACCTGACCGTAGCTATAGGTTGTACCGGGGGGCAGCATCGTTCAGTGGTTCTGGCAGAATATACAGGCAGACAACTGAAGAAAATGGGATATAATGTGATTATCCGGCATAGAGATGTTGCAAAATACAAAGTGGAGGAGTAAATGGCAGAAAATTCACGCGAGCCCAGGATAGTGGTAATAGGTGGAGGTACTGGGCTATCGGTTCTTCTTAAGGGCTTGAAAAAATACAGTTCTCATTTGACTGCAGTAGTAACCGTGACTGATGATGGGGGGAGTTCAGGCAGACTCAGGGCTGAGCTGGGAGTATTACCTCCAGGGGATATTCGCAATTGCCTGGTAGCACTGGCAGAAACAGAGACCCTTATGGATAAAGTTTTTCAACATCGTTTTTTCCAGGAAGGGAGCCTTAAAGGACATAACCTGGGCAATCTCCTTCTGGTAGCTATGACAGAAATAGCCGGTGATTTTATCTCGGCGATTAATGAAGTAAGTAAAATTCTGGCTGTCAGAGGAAAAGTAATTCCAGCAACACTGGAGCATGTAGCCCTGGGGGCTCGTATGCAAGATGGCTTGACTATATATGGCGAAACATTGATCCGGAATTACAACGGACAAATTGCAGAATTGTTTTTGATTCCTGAGAAATGTATGCCTGTTCCTGAGACCCTGAATGCCATTATGGAAGCTGATGCTGTAGTCATAGGTCCAGGCAGCCTGTACAGCAGCATTATTCCCAATCTGCTTGTTGAAGGTGTGGTTGATGCCATAAAGAAAACCCCGGCACTTACTTTTTATGTTAGCAATATAATGACCGAGCAGGGTGAGACCGATGCTTATTCATGTGCTGATCATTTAGAAGCTATTCTTAAACATGTAGGTGTACAGATTTTTGACTATGTTGTTATCAACAACGGTTTGCTTGACGAGACCAGGTTAAAAAGGTATCGGGAAGAAAAAGCAGTACCGGTGCAAATGTCTCTGAAAGCTATTCAGGAGATGGGTATAGAGATAATTCAAGATGATCTGCTGTTAAAATCCAACCTGGCCTGGCATGATTCTGAAAAATTAGCCCGTCTCATAATAAATAAACTGGGTATTATACGTGCAGTCAAGGTCTGAAGGGAGTACAAATGAGTTTTTCCAATGATGTACGAAATGAACTGGCCAGGCTTATGCCGGGAAAAAGCTGCTGCTGTAAATCTGAGCTTGCGGCACTGGTGAACTCAAATGGCAGTTTGGAAGATACAGAAAAAGATAGCATATTGCTCAAAGTAACGGCAGAAAATGCTGCTACTGCCAGGAAAATTTTTTTATTGCTTAAAGAAAGCTATAAATTGCCATCAAGGGTACAGGTCGAGAAAAGCAAAAGATTTAAAAAAAGCCGACGGTATGAAGTCAATACCTATTTCAAGCAGAATGAAAAGTGGATTATAGATGAGTTGATTTTCAGCAGCAAGGATTTTAAAGCGGCTTCACGGATTAAATCAGGTTCAATAAAGAACAATTGTTGTAAACGGGCTTTTTTAAGAGGGGTTTTTTTAAGCCGGGGGTTCATTAACCGTCCAGAGGGAGAATATCACCTGGAAATAGCTTTTAGTAGTGAATACCTACTGAAGCTTGTCCAGAACTTGCTCTTAAATTATGATGTACAAGCCAGGAGCATTGAAAGAAAACATCATCTGGGCTTATATATCAAAGAAAGCGAGAAGATTGCTGATTTTCTGCGAATTGCAGGTGCCAATCAAGCACTTTTGGAGTTTGAAAACGTACGCATTATAAAATCAATGCGTAACAGTGTAAACCGACAGGTGAATTGTGAAACAGCTAATCTGGCTAAAACCGTTGATGCTTCGATCCGGCAGGTGGACTTAATCGAGAAATTGATAAAAGAGAATCGTTTGCAGAGTTTATCGCCTCAATTAAAAGAACTCGCCATGCTAAGGATTAATTTTCCTGATAACAGTCTGAAAGAACTGGGACTTATGCTCGATCCGCCATTGAGCAAATCGGGAGTCGCCTATCGCATGAGAAAATTGGAAGCTTTGGCTGAAACCGTACTGAGTAATACAAAATAGTTTGTGTATTATCTTTTCGGAATTAGAGGATAAGCAGACATGACAGGCGAATATATTATGTAGATTAAATTACTGCTTACGATTCCTATGCAAATACATCGAATTAACTATACGCAATCCAAGCAGACTAGCTATTACGCAGATTTGCACTAAATAAAGAAAAACATGAGAAGCTATCTGAATCACGAACGATAGCAAATATTTTCGTGCCTGCCGGGGTATTTCAGCGACTTGTTCATAAATTAAAGATTAATCTCTTTTTACATGTATTCACTAATTAATATTTCAACCAAATAAGGATTTGACAGCAAAATTGTTTATTTGGATTCCTATATTTTTTGGCGGTTTTCATGGCTTCCGGTTAAGATTGAGATTGTATAATAGAAAGTATAATTGCAGTTTTTATGTTGGGTCATTATGGGGACTGTAGGAAAGGGGGGCATTTATGAGGCTGATACAGGATATATCTCTTCAACAACAACAAAAATTACTCATGACACCCGAACTGCGGCAAGCTATCGCTATTTTACAGATGTCCACCCTGGAATTAAATGAATATATTCAAAGGGAATTGGAAGAGAACCCCTTCCTGGAAGAAAAAGATTTGGTAGATAATGAAGATTATCAAGAAAAGACTGAAGCAGACAAAGACAAAATGGAAGAGTGGTTGGACTATTATAATGATCGGGATAATGCCTCCTATGCCAATAAAGAAGTTGGGGAGGAGAAGTCTTTTGAAAACTTCCTGCACAGGAGGCCCAGCCTTTATGAGCATCTGGAGTTCCAGTTGCATCTGGCCAGCCAGGAACAAGATGATATTATTGTAGGCAAATACCTTATTGGCAGTATTGATAATAATGGTTATCTGTGTGTAGACCTGCAGGAAGTGGCATTGAGGCTTAATGTTGAACTGCGGAAGGTACAGGATGTCCTGAAAATAATCCAGTCTTTTCATCCGCATGGTGTAGGAGCATATAATCTGGCAGAGTGTTTAGTATTACAGTTAAAGCATTACGGCAAATTAACTGACCTGGCCCAAGGGATAATAGAGGATCATTTAAATGACCTGGCAAAAGGAAAATTAAACCAGATTGCCCGGATTTTTTCGGTGTCTGTACAGGAGGTTCAGGAAATATGTGATCTGATAAGAACTCTTGATCCCAAACCAGGCCTGCAGTACAGTAATATAAATGAAATCAAGTATATTATGCCGGATGTATTTGTAGAAAAGGTGGAAGGCGAATATATTGTAATCGTAAATGACAGCCATTTTCCTCGTCTAATGGTTAACCACCTGTACGAAAGTATATTGCAGCAGCCTGATGCCTTTCCCAAAGACGTCAGAAAATATCTGGAAGACAAGATGGGTTCAGCTATATGGCTGATAAGAAGTATAGAACAAAGACGTATGACACTGTACAAGGTTGCAAGGTGTATAGTAGATATACAGAAGGGCTTTCTCGATCGGGGCATAGAATATCTCAAGCCTCTGAATCTTCGTCAGGTGGCGGATATTATTGCGGTACATGAATCTACTGTCAGCCGAGCCACCAATAATAAATATATTCAGATTCCCCAGGGACTGTTTGAACTGAAATATTTTTTCAGCACAGGTGTTGAATCATTCCATGGAAACGAGAGGGTTTCTTCAAGGAGTATTAAACACAAAGTAGAAGAAATAATTGCCGGTGAAGATAATAGCCGACCATTTAGTGATGAGGCTATTGCTCAAATATTGAAGAAAAAGGGTATAAGGATTTCCAGAAGGACGGTAACCAAATACCGGCAGGAAATGAACATTCCCGCTACTACATCCCGCAAGAGATATAAAAGCTAATTACATGGTCATCCGTATAACTTGAAAAGCTGGGTACTTATACCGCAACACAAGTATTAAAACTATATTATCCTATACTTCCCAGTATTCTTAATAAGGAATGGAGACAAATGCCAGGCAAATTCAAGTTTATTAATAATTACCGGCAGAAATATTTTTGGCTGGATTCATCTGTTTTACTGATTATTGCTGCACTTACAGGTGTTGGAACAGGCTTCGCGGCGATAGGGTTCAAATTGCTTATCCAGTTTTATCATAGTATGTTTTTCTCCGGGGGAGAGCAACTCCTGTCTGCTTCCATGGGCAAATACTATATTATTCTGATACCAGCCCTAGGAGGCTTGCTGGTAGGCCCCATTATTTATTTTTTTGCCCGGGAGGCTAAAGGACACGGAGTACCTGAAGTAATGGCTGCAGTAGCTGAAAAAGATGGGGTTATGAGGCCACGTCTGGTATTGATAAAAGCCATGGCATCCTCCATTAGTATCGGGTCTGGTGGTTCGGTAGGCAGAGAGGGACCTATTGTTCAGATCGGCTCAGCCATTGGCTCAAGTATTGCCCAGGCACTCAGAATGCCACCTAACATGATGAAAACCCTGGTTGCCTGTGGAGCTGCCGGGGGAATTTCAGCTACCTTTAATGCTCCGATTGGAGGAGTAATCTTTGCCCAGGAATTAATACTGGGGGAATTTGTTACCGGTAATTTTATTTTGATTGTTATTACTTCGGTGGTTTCAGCAATAATCAGCCGGGCTTTCTGGGGCGATTTCCCTGCTTTTATGGTACAGGCTTATCATTTGGTAAACCCTGCAGAGATGGGGTTCTATTTGATTTTGGGTTTGCTGGCCGGGTTGTTTTCCGTACTTTATATTAAAATTTTGTACAAGACCGAAGATCTTTTTGATAATATCACTCAAATCCCTGAATATTTAAAGCCGTTTTTGGGCGGCTTAATGGTTGGAAGCATCGGTTTATTTTTTCCCCAGGTTTTTGGAGTGGGCTATGAAACCGTAGAGATGGTTTTGAAAAACGGGTTACCATGGTTGCTGGTCTTTGCCTTACTTTTTGCCAAGCTTATTGCTACTTCTATTACGATAGGCTCAGGAGGTTCAGGAGGGGTATTTGCCCCCGGGCTTTTTATGGGATCTATGCTGGGTGGCAGTTTCGGCATTCTCGTTCACTCTGCTTTTCCTGCTTTAACCGCACCGGCAGGTGCTTATGCTCTGGTAGGTATGGGAGGAGTTTTTGCGGGGATGGCCCAGGCACCTATAACAGGAATTATAATAATCTTTGAGATGACTGGAGACTACAAAGTAATTTTGCCTCTAATGGTAGTATGTGTTATCAGTGCCCTGGTTGCCAGGGGCCTGTATCCTGAGAGTATTTATACGGAAAAACTGGCTCGGCGAGGACTTAATGTCAGAAGGAAGAATAATGTGGGGATTATGGCAGAGGTGCCGGTATCCAAAGTAATGACTACCCGGGTTCAGACATTGGAGGCCAGTATCCAGTTAAGCGCTGCCAAAGATATAATACTTGAGTCTGCTTATACGGGTTTTCCTGTCCTGGAGGGAAACAGGCTGGTTGGGATTACTACCTATGAGGATATATTGAAGGAAATTAAAAAAGGTCATGCGGAATTGTCAGTAGGAGAAATACTTTGCAATGATCTTATTACGGTTACACCATATGATAGTATACAGAAGGTTATGGACAAAATGGCCGGGGGGGATATTGGACGGCTCCCTGTGGTTAACGCTGATAAACCGGAAGAATTACTGGGTATAATAAGCAGAAACGACATCATCAATGCCTATTCACTGGTCGCAAATGGAGATATACAGAACAGTAGCAAAAAAGATCTGGAATTAAATCTATAAAGAAAAGCAGCTACCGTAATTCTTCATGCTTATACCTGCTTGTTCTTATACTATGATGCATGTATTTGTAAGCTCAAAGGAGGTAACGTTAATGAAGCTGGTGCTGGCAGTAGTTGACGAAAAAATAGCGGCTGGTCTGATAGAAAGATTGCTGGCAAAAGACTTTCGGGTTACCAGACTGGAAAGTTTAGGAAGTTTTCTTCGGCGGGGTAACATTACTATCGTGAGTGGCGTGGATGATGATGAAGTACAGGTGGTAGTTCAAACAATTAAGGATTATACGGAAATGAAAAAGCTGGAAAAGATTCAAGCTATAGATGACAGGTCAGTAAACAAAAAAGAGGGCCTGGCAACAGTCTTTGTACTGCCGGTGGAAAAAATGATAAATTTTTAGGCGCAGTTGCTTTGAACAACCAGCAACTGCGCCTAATTGAGAGAAGGTTTCCCTAAAGGAGCTTACCTAATTCTTCGTGAAGACGAGGCAGGACATCATACAGATCTCCTACAATTCCATAATCAGCAACATCGAAAATAGGTGCATTCTCATCACTATTGACCGCACATATAATTTTGGAATCGCGAATGCCTATTACATGTTGAACCTGGCCTGATATTCCCAGACCAATGTAAAGATCAGGTTTTATTTCAATACCTGATAAGCCTATACAGAGATCCTCCGGGAGCCAGCGCATTTCTTCGGAAACAGGTCTGGTGCAGGCGATTTCAGCTCCTAAGACCTGGGCGAATTCACGAACCATAGCCAGATCCTCTTCCTTTTCAATACCCCTTCCTACACAGACGACTCTCCGGGCTTCTTTAATATTTGCTGATTTCCTCTCTTTGGCTTTTTTCTCCAATATTTTCACCGCAGTTGCGGGAGAAGACGGAAGTTCTCTGATTTTTCCTTCCCTGCGGCTATTAGCAGGCACAGCCGCTTCAAAGGTACCGGGAGGTATGGTAGCCATTTGTGGGCGGCTTGAACAAAAGACCTTTTGTATTCCAGCCCCGCCAAAAACCAGGCGTTCCATTTCCAGGCGAGTATTATCCTCATCCAGCTTTAGTGATATGCAGTCACTGCATAGACCGGTATCAAGACGGGAAGCAATACGCGCTGCCAGGTCTTTACCGCGCAAGGTGGCAGCCAGGAGGAAAATATCAGCATCCCCTTCCCGGAGTTCATCAACTATTACTGGGATATAAGCTTCTAAAGGCTGACTTTCTTCCAGGGGGGGAAGGAGAAGAACTTCATCTGCTCCACAGGCGAGATAATCTTCAGCAACTTGGTGGTCATGCCACAAAAAACTGAGTAGTCTGCTTCCTGTTTTATCGGCCAATATTCTGCCGGTGTTCAACAATTCCAATCCCTGTGTATGGTTTTCTGCAAAAATCCAGACTCCAGCCATCTATTTCACCCCCTATTTTATTACACCCTCTTTAGCCAAAGCTCTGGCTAAGTTTGCTATGTCCTCTGTTTCACTGCCAAATTTCTGACAATTACGTTCCATGCTGGCTGCAATAATAGCATTAGTATGAATTTTGGCTTCATAGCTAACCGTAAGGTCATCTTTACTGATATTTATGACAGGTTTTTTGGAAGCTCCCAGAGTGTCTTTCAGGCCGGGAATCCTTGGAGTATTAATATCAGGTAATACTGTAAGCAGAACAGGCATAGGAGCAGAGATAACTTCAATACCGTCTTCGACCTTCTTTTCGGCTACTATCCTGTCACCCTCTATCTGCACTTTCTGAATATACGAAATACAAGGAATTCCCAGCTTTTCTGCCAGACGAGGACCTACCTGCTGAGCATACAGATCACTTGAGCCTTCACCACAAATTATCAAATCATAATTGATTTGAGATGAAATGATATCCGCCAGAATAGCTGCAGTTTGCGAAGGCTCCAAATTCTCGAAAGAATCGTCATTGATAAAATAGGCCTTTTCAGGTCCGCGGGAAAGCGCATCTTTAACTCCTTTAGTGGAATCCGGCAAGCCAACAGTTATAGCGCTTACCGTGCCGCCATACTCTTCCTGAAGACGCACGGATTCTTCAATAGCATTGCGGTCGTAATTACTCAATTTGTAGTCCACGGTTTCGAGATCCAGTTCTCCTGAAGATGAAGCCCTTATATAGGATTCATCTATAAGCCATTTAAAACAGCAAAGTATTTCTGGCATATTCCATCACCTCGCTTTTTATTTCTGGGGCTCCCAACTGAGGATTTTATAAAATTAGCTTTTTTGGATCATCACGCAAGTATTTCAGTACTGTCATCCTGAGGCAAAGCCGAAGGAGCATAAAATTCCCCCTTCAAGCACTACTCATGTTCGCTTTGCTCACAATTAAGGTGGCTTTGCCAATCTTCAGATTTCTTAATTATACAGAACTTTCAACTAAAGTAATTTTGTAAAGGATTATCGAAGAACTGTTCCTGCAATTACCATTCTCTGAGCTTCAGATGTTCCTTCATAGATTTCAGTTATTTTAGCATCGCGCATCAGGCGTTCAACCTTAAAACCTTTACAATAGCCATAACCGCCATGGATTTGGACTGCCTTGACCGTATGTTTCATAGCCATTTCGGCACAGAATACCTTAGCCATGGAAGCTTCTTTGGTAAATGGCTGACCCTGGTCTTTCAGCCACGCAGCATGATAAGTCAAAAAACGCGCTGCATTTATATCAGTAGCCATGTCAGCTATCCACCATTGTATGGCCTGGTTTTTGGAAATAGGTTTCCCGAACTGTATTCTTTGTTTTGAATAGTTAATGGACTCATCAAGAGCTGCCTGGGTAATACCAACAGACTGTCCGGCAATTCCTATGCGACCATGGTCAAAACAATTCATGGCAATTTTCATTCCGTCGCCTTCTTTACCCAGGAGATTCGCTTTGGGAATGCGGCAGTCTTTGAAGATTATTTCTGAAGTTTGCGAGGCCCTGATCCCCATCTTCATAAAATGGCTGCCCACTTTAAGACCAGGGGTTCCTTTGGATACGATAAATGCACTAAGGCCTTTTCTGCCGGCAGACTTGTCGGTCCAGGCAAAAGTAACGTAGGTATCTGCTACAGGACCGTTGGAACAAAAGGTTTTGGTGCCGTTTAAAACATATTCGTCACCCTCCAGGACTGCAGTAGTAGTTGCTGCTCCCACATCAGTGCCCGCTCCGGGTTCGGTAAGGGCAAAAGCGCCAATGTGTTTCCCCTGAGCCAATGGAGGCAAGTATTTTTTCTTTTGTTCTTCGTTTCCAAAGAGAAAAATGGGCATAAGTGAAAGGCTGGTATGAACCGACATGGTAAATCCGGTGGCAGCACAGGAACGGGACAACTCCTCAATAGCGATGGCATAGGTCAGATAGTCTGTACCCTGTCCACCATATTCAACAGGAAAAGGCATCCCCATCCAGCCGCCTTCTGCTAGTTTTTCAATAACTTCTGCCGGATAACGGGCACTTTCATCAATTTCTGCGGCTATGGGGTCAACATATGTTTCAGCAAACTCCCGCATATTACTGCGTATCAGTTCTTGTTCTTCTGTCAATCTGAAATCCATTCTAAGCTCCCCTTTCATTTCTTGATAGTTTTTACTCGTTTCTCCAGAATTAATACCCCTTCTTTTTCTGAATTCTAACCATAATAAATTAATTTGTCAATCATTTATTTGCATACCAACTATTTTGAATAAAAACCAATTCCGCTATTAATGCTACGCATTTGAAACCAAATCCGCAACAGTGCATGTTGGACAGGGGGACGGTGTGGGGCAGGGGGGTTGGACAGGGGGACGGTTCTCTTGTCATAACCCCTCGGGTTATGACAAGAGAACCGTCCCCCTGTCCAACTCCCCTGTCCATGTTTCAAATGTGCCATAAAAAAATCCGGGATTAATCTCCCGGATTTAGTTTGTGAAGAAGTAGTTTAAGATTTTCTGATTCTGCGGTTTTAAAAGCTAAAAGAGCCTTTTTGTTGGCGTCTTCAATTGCTTGTGTTACTGGTTTTTCAAGTTCCCTGCCTTTGCTGGTCAAGCATACCTGTATAGCTCTCCGGTCTTTTAAGCCTGGTTGTCGTTCTATAAGGCCTTTATGTTCAATACGGTCAAGAATACCGGTAACAGTGGAACTATCAAGATATAGTCGTTCGGCCAGTTGTTTGGCAGTTTGTGCATTTTCATCCCAGAGGCATTTAAGTATAGCATATTGGCCCGGGGTAATACCATAGGGAGCCAGTTCATTTTTAAAAAGATGCTGTACTGATTGTTGTGCTTTGGTAAGTATAAAATTAACGCATTGCTCGAGTTCCATTTCATCGACACCTTTCACTCATATTCAAAGGCTTTTTCTTATCTAGTATACAACTTAATTTAGCTTTGACACAAACTATTTTGTTTTTATTTTATTATAAAGAATAATTTTATTTTGCATCTACATAATTTTTCCGTGATTGTGCTATAATAATTACGAGAACTTTATTTTGTTTATGGAAGTGGGACGCTTTTGTCCCTGGCTATAGAATATGTTCCCGACATTATTTAAATTATAGAAGACTATTATGATATTGCTTTATTACAGGTGGAGTATGAATAAAATATTTACTATTATAGAGGGTTTTGTCCCTGAAACTATTGAGATAATGGAAATAAGGTATAAAGTACTCAGGCAGGTGCTTTATAAACAACCTGTGGGCAGGCGCCAGTTAAGCAGGGATCTGGGATATTCAGAAAGAACCATACGCAGTGAGATAGAAGCACTGAAGAACAGAGGGGTAATATATACTACAGCTGCAGGGATATTTCTTAGCCCTGGCGGCGAAGAAATGCTAAGGAATGTAGATGAGTTATTACCCTTTATGTTCAGCAATCAAACATTAGCTCAAAAACTTAAACATTTGTTTAAACTCGATGAAGTCCTTATTGTAACAGGGGATTCAAGTGAAGACTATTTGAGTAGAAAAGACCTGGGCAGGGCTGCAGCCCGTTTCCTGAAAAAGAAATTGTATCCTTCTTGCGTAGTAGCCGTCACTGGTGGCAGTACTCTGGCAGAGATGGCCAATGCTATCAATGATGGTATTAATATTCCAGATATTATGGTTGTACCAGCCCGCGGCGGATTGGGAGAGGAAATGGAACAGCAGGCGGGTGCTATTGCAGCCAAAATTGCCAGGGTTATTGGCGCTCAGTATCGTCTCCTGCATATTCCCGATAACCTGGAGGAAGGTACTGTGGAGATTTTAAAAAAGGATATCCATATTAATGAAGTGGTAAATACTATTAAATCAAGCAACATTTTATTGCATGGAATAGGTTCGGCCCTTGAAATGGCCAATAGAAGAGATCTTTCGAATAAAGAAAAAGCTTATTTGAGTAAAAAAGGAGCAGTAGGAGAAGCACTTAGATATTATTTTGATAAAAAGGGCAATATAGTATATGAAGTTCCGGGAATAGGATTGGAATTGGAAGACCTGGAAAACATAGATACCATTGCTGCAGTTGCTGGAGGTAGAAACAAGGCACAGGCTATTGAAGCTGTTTTGAATAATGGGCAGCAAACTGTCCTGATAACTGATGAAGGGGCAGCTAAAGAAATAATACAGGGAAAGGGTGATCTTTATGGCAGTTAAAGTTGCTATCAATGGTTTTGGACGTATTGGACGTTTGGTGGGAAGGGCAGCTCTGCAGAGATCAGACATGGAACTGGTAGCGATTAATGATCTGGGAGATATTGAAGCCAGTACTCATCTTTTTAAATATGATTCAATTCATGGAGAATTTAATGGTGAGGTTAGTTCGGAGAGTAACAATATTATTGTCAATGGTCAAAAAATCAAATATTTTTCTCAAAAAGATCCAGAAGCTCTTCCCTGGACTGACATGGGAGTTCAGGTAGTGGTAGAGGGGACAGGGGCTTTCAGGACGAAGGAAAAGGCAGCCAAACATTTAAAGGCGGGGGCTTCCAAGGTGATTATTACTGCACCGGGAAAGGGTGTTGATTTAACCATAGTAATGGGAGTAAATCAAGACAAATATTTACCCGAATACAGTGTTTTGTCAAATGCATCATGTACTACAAACTGTCTGGCTCCGGTTGCCAAGGTCTTGCTTGAAGAATTCGGTATCGTAAAAGGGATGATGACCACCATTCACTCTTATACCAATGATCAGCGAATTCTTGATTTGGCTCATAATGACCTGAGAAGGGCCAGGGCTGCCAATCTGTCAATGGTACCGACTACAACCGGGGCAGCCAGTGCACTGGGCCTGGTAATACCAGAACTCGATGGCAAGCTGGATGGTATGGCCGTCAGAGTTCCTACCCCCAATGTTTCTTTGGTAGATCTGACCGTTGAGCTGAAAAAAGCAGCGGGGGTTAAGGAAATAAACGCTGCGTTTAAGGCAGCCAGTGAGTCTTCATTAAAGGGAATATTGAAATATACGGAAGAGCCGCTGGTTTCAAGTGATTATCGGGGAGAGGAACATTCCGCAGTTCTTGATGGCTTATTGACCATGAGCATGGGTGATAAAATGGCCAAGGTAGTAGCCTGGTATGATAATGAGTGGGCATATTCGGTAAGAGTAGTTGATGTAGTTTCCTATATAGCTTCAAAAGGACTTTAATTAATTTTGCATGTTGAATTTTTAAAACATGTACCTTGTGGGTAGGAAAAACCAGCTAATAATAAAAAGGAAACGTGAGTTTTCGTACAATAATTCAAAAATTCATAATTTTATATGGAGGTATGCCACTTGAGATCTTTAAGAGATGCTGAACTGAAAGGGAAAAGAGTTCTGGTACGTGTAGACTTTAATGTACCACGGGACAAAGAAGGCAATATAATTGATGATATTAAAATAAGGGCGGCTTTACCAACCATAGAATACCTGTTGAAGAAAGGTTCCAAACCTATTCTGATGAGCCATTTGGGGAGACCCAAAGGAAAAGTTGATGAAAGATTCAGCCTGAAAAAGATAGCAGTTCACTTGAACAATATTCTGAATGCACGGGTTGGTTTGGCGGGTGATTGTATTGGGCCTGAGGTTGAAAAAGCAGTCCGGACTATGCAGGCCGGAGATGTTTTACTCCTGGAAAATGTCCGCTTTCATCATGAAGAAGAGAAAAATGATCGGGAGTTTTCAAGACAATTGGCTGCTCTCGGAGATTTGTTCGTAAATGATGCTTTTGGCAGTGCCCACAGAGCGCATGCTTCAACAGCGGGAATAGCAGATTTTTTACCGACTTATGCAGGTTTTTTACTGGAAAAAGAGGTTGAAATGCTGCGAAATGTCCTCGAAAGTCCGGAATGCCCAAGGATGGCTATAATGGGAGGAGCAAAAGTAGCAGACAAACTGGGGCTTATTGGAAATTTGATGGAGAAAATGGATATAATCCTGATCGGTGGAGGAATGGCCAATACCTTTTTAAAAGCTCAGGGCAAAAATATCGGTCAATCCATTTGCGAAGAAAATCTCCTGCAAGAGGCCAGAAATTTGCTGGATAAATCAGTGGAGAAAAAAGTGCAATTAATCTTACCTGTAGATGCAGTAGCTGCCAGGGAAATGAGCTCTGAGGCCCAAGCATTGACATTGAATATCGACGATATCCCTGACGATATGATGATACTGGATATTGGACCCAGAACTATTGAAGAATTCAGCCAGGCTATAGGCAAAGCGAATACCATAATATGGAATGGACCTATGGGAGTATATGAATATCCGCAATTTGCCAGGGGAACGGAAGAGATAACCAGGGCAATTGCTCGATCTTCGGCGGTAAGTGTTATTGGCGGAGGAGATACAGCTGTTATTGTAAACAATATGGGGCTGGAGAAAGAAATAACCCATATTTCTACGGGCGGAGGTGCTACCCTGGAATTCCTCGAGGGAATTGTTCTGCCGGGCGTAGCTGTCTGCGAGCAGCAAGCAGCTATGGTATAGGTGTTATAATTGGTGTTGAGTTAAAGGGGAGGAGCCTTTTGAGAAAAGCATTATTTATCGCGAACTGGAAAATGAATAAAAAAATTGCAGAAGCAAGAAAGTTTTGTGAAGAATTTTTGCCTCTGCTGGATAATGTCACTGATGTAGAAACCGTGATTTGTCCCCCTTTTACCTGTTTACATGTGCTGAGTGCAGCACTGCAAGGTTCTCCAGTAAAACTGGGCGCCCAGGACTTGTTTTGGGAAGATAAAGGCGCCTATACAGGAGAGATATCAGCTTCCATGCTGCTGGATGCAGCCTGTGAATTTGTTATCGTCGGTCATTCGGAGCGAAGACAGATAGTAGGAGAAAACGATACCGTAATAAATCGTAAACTCAAAGCAGCCCTGGATGCCAGCCTTTTGCCTGTTCTTTGCATAGGCGAAACCCTCCAGGAGAGAGAAAATTCCATGGCTATGGAAGTGGTAAAAGAGCAATTGCATCGGGATTTGAGGGATATTGAATTAAGCGAAGGGCAGTTGCTTATTGCTTATGAACCTGTATGGGCAATTGGTACCGGGGTAAATGCCAGCAGTGATGATGTCCGGAAAATGATTGCTTTTGTGCGGGAATGTCTTGCGAAAATGTTCAGTCAAAGCCTGGCAGATTCTGTTCGCATTCTTTACGGAGGAAGTGTCAATGAAGAAAATATAAAGATGTTTTTGAGCAAGGAAGAAATAGATGGCGCTCTGGTCGGAGGAGCCAGTTTACAGGCAGAGTCTTTTGCTAAAATTGTGAGGTATAAAGAGATATGAAAAAACAACCGCTAATCTTAATGATACTGGATGGCTGGGGGAACAGGGAAGAATGTTCGGATAATGCTGTTAGCTGTGCCAATCCCAGGAATTTTTATGCCTTGAAAAATAAATATCCCTATACTCAATTGAAATGCTGTGGCCGGGATGTAGGGCTGCCAGACGGACAAATGGGAAATTCCGAAGTCGGTCACCTTAATATTGGTTCCGGCCGCATAGTATATCAGGAAATTACTCGAATAAGCAAAGCAATTGAGGAAGGTTCATTTTTTTCTAATCCTGAGTTTAAGCGGGCGATGGAAAGTGCCAGGGATAATAAGGGGGCATTGCACTTAATGGGGCTTGTATCTGATGGTGGGGTACACAGCCATCTCATTCATCTCTTTGCGCTTCTTCAATTGGCAAAAGAGCAACAGATTGAGAGGGTATTCATTCATGCTTTTCTTGATGGCAGAGATGTGGGGCCCAGCACGGCAATGGAATATATAAATGAACTTCAGAAAAAAATGGACGAAATTGGTGTTGGCAGGATTGCCACCCTGGCTGGAAGATTTTATGCTATGGATCGGGATCAGCGCTGGGAGAGAACCAAAAAAGCATATGATGCTATGGTGCTGGGAAAAGGCAGGAAAGCCCCCAGTGCTTTCGCAGCTATTCAGAACAGTTATGAAGCCAGAATTACCGATGAATTTGTGGAACCGGTAGTTATCATTGATGAAAATGCACGGCCATTGGGGCAGGTGAGAGATGGTGACAGCGTAATATTTTTTAATTTCCGGGCAGACCGGGCCCGGCAGCTCAGCAGGTCATTTGTGGATACTACTATAGATAAGTTTCCCAGAGAAGCCCGCCCGAAGATTTATTATCTGTGTATGACACAGTACGATGTTAATATTGAAGCTCCGGTTGCCTTTTTGCCCCAGAATCTCAGCAACACTCTGAGTGAAGTACTGGCGGCTGCGGGACTGCGACAACTGAGAATTGCCGAGACGGAAAAATATGCTCATGTTACTTTCTTTTTCAATGGCGGAGTAGAAGAACCCAATCCCGGAGAGGACAGGGCTCTTATCCCTTCTCCTGCAGTGGAAACCTATAATCTTAAACCCGAAATGAGTGCGGCAGAAATAACCGACAGAGTAATAAAAGAGTTGGCAAGGGATTACTATGATGTCATTATCATGAATTATGCCAACCCTGATATGGTCGGGCATACCGGCGTGCTGGAAGCAGCAATTAAGGCGGTGGAAACTGTTGATCGCTGTCTTATAAAGGTGGTAAATAAGGCCCTGGAGAAATCCGGAACAATTTTGATAACAGCCGACCATGGAAATTGCGAAATGATGGTTTGCCCTGATAGTGGTAATCCTTTTACTGCTCATACTATTAATGGGGTTCCCTTTATTCTGGTATCGGACAAATACCGTGACAGGGCTTTGCGGGCTGATGCTTCTCTGCAGGATATTGCTCCTACCATGCTCAGTATTTTGGGGGTTCCTATACCGGAAGAAATGACTGGAACCCCTTTAATCACAGAAAGCTAATATGAAGTCAAGTATTGGCAGATAATAATATTAAGAATATCTTGGCTGAAAGGAGTTAAGTAAATGAGTATAATAGTGGATGTTTATGGCCGGGAGGTACTGGATTCCCGCGGAAATCCCACGGTCGAAGTGGAAGTTATTCTGGAAGACGGCAATATGGGCAGGGCGATTATTCCTTCGGGAGCTTCTACCGGTGCTTATGAAGCTGTGGAACTTAGAGATGGAGACAAAAAAAGGTATGATGGCAAAGGTGTACTGAAAGCAGTTGACAATGTTAACGATATTATCGCTCCTGAAGTATGTGGTATGGATGCAGTAAGACAGATTGACATTGACAGTCTGATGATTGACCTCGATGGAACCCCTACAAAAAGTAGATTAGGGGCCAATGCCATACTCGGGGTATCACTGGCAACAGCCAGGGCTGCTGCCAATTATCTGGCTATTCCTCTTTACCAGTATATAGGTGGAATAAATGCCAGAGAAATACCGGTTCCCATGATGAACATACTCAATGGGGGAAAGCATGCGGATAATAATGTAGATATACAAGAATTTATGATACTGCCTACCGGAGCTTCCAGTTTCAGAGAAGGACTGCGTATGGGGGTAGAGATTTATCACCGCCTGAAGACAGTATTAAAATCTGAGGGTCTGGCAACTGCAGTTGGTGACGAAGGAGGATTTGCTCCTGATCTTCCATCCAATGAGGCGGCTATTGAAGTAATATTGAAGGCTAGTGAAGCGGCAGGCTATAAACCCGGGAAAGACATCCATTTGGCTCTCGATGTTGCTGCCAATGAGATATTCCAGGATGGCAAGTACCACCTGGCAAGCAATAAGAAGGTTTTATCTGCTGACGAAATAATTGATTTTTATGCTGAGCTGGTAGGGAAATACCCCATTATATCTATTGAAGATGGACTGGCTGAAGACGATTGGGACGGTTGGAAAAAGCTCAGTGATAAATTAGGCAAAAAGATTCAACTGGTAGGAGATGATCTGTTTGTAACCAATACCAAAAGATTGTCTAAAGGTATCGAAAACGGTATTTGTAATAGTATATTGATTAAACTCAATCAAATTGGGACTTTGACCGAAACCCTGGATACTGTTGAAATGGCTAAAAGGGCAGGATATACCTGTGTTATTTCTCACCGTTCAGGAGAAACCGAAGACTCTAGCATAGCAGATGTGGCAGTGGCTTGCAGTGCAGGACAGATAAAGACTGGTGCTCCGGCCAGGACTGATCGGGTTGCCAAGTATAATCAACTCTTGCGCATAGAAGAAGAGCTTGATGTCTTTGCAATTTACCGGGGTATGGAAGTTTTCTACAACCTGTAGACAGGGGCTGCTAGTATTGTCTTTTTTTATAGTATTATGATAAAATATACTTTGGCTCTTGAAAAGGTTGATGGAATGGAGGTGAAATATTGCTTAAAATAGTGATCCTGATACTGCAGGTGGTATGTGCTCTGGGACTCATAACTGTAGTGCTTTTACAATCAGGTAAAAGTGCCGGGTTATCAGGCAGTATAGCAGGCGGAAGCGAAGCAATTTTTGGAGGCAAGAAAAAAGGCGTGGATGAATTATTATCTAAAATTACGGGTTGGGTTGCTGGAGTATTTATGCTATTAACCCTTGTTTTGGCCTTGATTTAAAGAAAGCGCTAATGTTAATATTTCACTTCTATAATATATATAAGGAGATGATCTAAGTACTATGGAAAACCTGGCAACATTTGCTCCGGCAGGAGGGGCACTGGCTCTCCTGTTTGCCATTTATCTTTCTGGCAGAGTCAGCAAAGCAGATCCCGGAAACGAAAAAATGGTGGAAATTTCAGGTCATATTCATGAAGGTGCGATGGCCTTTCTGGGAAAACAGTATAGTGCGCTGGCTATATTTGTTATAGCTGTATTTCTGATTATCGGGTTTGCACTTCCGGCAAACAGTTGGCAAACCGCCATTTGTTTCATTACTGGTGCCAGCTGTTCTGCACTGGCAGGATACATAGGGATGACCGTGGCTACCAAAGCCAATGTCAGGACAGCAAATGCAGCCCGTACTTCACAAAACGCTGCTCTGGGTGTAGCATTTTCCGGCGGAGCGGTTATGGGAATGTCAGTTTCAGGTTTAGGTTTACTGGGCCTGGGTATTCTTTATCTTATTTATGGTGAACCCACAATTGTCAATGGCTTTGCCCTGGGTGGAAGTTCCATTGCCCTCTTTGGACGTGTAGGCGGAGGTATTTATACCAAGGCTGCTGATGTGGGTGCCGACCTGGTGGGTAAAGTGGAAGCGGGAATTCCCGAAGATGATCCCAGGAATCCGGCTACCATAGCGGATAATGTTGGTGACAATGTTGGCGACGTGGCCGGTATGGGTGCTGACCTTTTTGAATCCTATGTAGGTTCCATTATAGCTGCTATGACCCTGGGAGCAGTGATGTTCGCTGCTGACCCGGTTCTGGGTATAGGAATTGTACTATTGCCCATGGTTATTGCTGCCGGCGGTATTCTGGCCTCTATTATTGGAACTTTTTTTGTGCGTACAGACGAGAAATCCAATCCCCTGAAGGCCTTAAATGCCGGTACGCTCAGTTCAGCAGGTGTTCTCCTGGTAATTGCCTACCTGGCTGTTAAGTACATACTTCCAGACACTATGTCCAATGTTTTCTGGGCATTGGTAGCGGGCTTGATCGCAGGGACAATTATAGGTTTTGTTACTGAGTATTATACTTCTGATGAATATAAACCGGTTAAAGGTATTGCCAAGGCTTGCTTGACGGGTCCGGCTACAACTATTATTGCCGGCCTGGGAGTAGGTATGTTTTCTACCCTTATACCCATTATAATAATTTGTATTGCTATAGTTGTTGCTTTTGCCACAGGCGGAGTATATGGTATAGCCCTGGCTGCAGTGGGTATGCTGGCTACTACCGGTATGGTAGTAGCTGTTGATGCCTATGGGCCTATTGCTGATAATGCCGGCGGAATTGCAGAAATGGCTGAACTTCCCCACAGTGTCAGAGAAACTACAGATAAACTGGACTCAGTGGGAAATACAACTGCTGCCATAGGGAAGGGTTTTGCGATCGGCTCTGCCGCCCTGACAGCCCTGGCATTATTAACAGCTTTTTCCCAGGTGGTAGGAATAGATTCAGTTAACCTTCTTGATCCCTATGTTATAGTGGGACTGCTTATTGGTGCTATGCTGCCATTTTTCTTCTGTGCCCTTACCCTGGGAGCAGTTGGCAGAGCTGCAGCTGAAATGGTGGAAGAGGTCAGGAGACAGTTCAGAGAGATAAAGGGGCTTATGGAAGGAAAAGCCAAAGCAGATTATGCACGTTGTGTCAGTATTAGTACAAAATCTGCTATCAAGGAAATGATTGTTCCTGGTTTAATGGCGGTAATAGCTCCAGTTCTGGTTGGTCTTGGCTTGGGAGCTCATGCACTCGCAGGTATGCTGGCTGGTTCAGTTGCAGCCGGAGTTTGCCTGGCAATTATGCTGGCCAATGCAGGTGGAGCCTGGGACAATGCCAAGAAATATATAGAAGCCGGTAATTATGGAGGAAAAGGCAGTGAAGCTCATGCGGCCGGTGTTGTCGGTGACACGGTTGGTGACCCTTGCAAGGATACTTCCGGACCTTCTTTAAACATCCTTTTGAAACTAATGGCTATTGTATCCCTGGTATTTGTAGCACCGTTGCTGTAAAGAATCTAATAATTAAGAAATACTAAAAACAGGTGGCTATTGTCCGCCTGTTTTTTTGTGAGGGGTTAGGTGTAAGGAGTGAGGCATGGGAGGTTAAGAATACTACTTCTTGGGCTTGGCTTTCTTAAGCCTTAGCCCTTAGTGTATAATATATCCAGAGAAAATAATTGAAAAATGAAGGAAAAATATTAATGATTCTAATTAAACCTGAAGCCAAAGCATTTTTTCTGCAGGGTAACAATAAAAGCGCATTGTTATTTATCCATGGCTTTACCGCCTCACCTTCTGAGCTTTATCCTACAGCCCGGATATTTAATGATTCATATAACTGTACAGTAGCTGCTCCGCTCCTGCCAGGGCATGGAACAAGTCCCGAAGAGATGAACATGACTGTATGGCAGGACTGGTTTGGGGCTGTCGAAAAAGAACTGGCCTTGCTGCTGGAAACTTATGACAATATATTTGTGGCTGGATTATCAATGGGCGGGATGCTTGCTCTTCATGCCGGGGTTCACATACAGGGCATCAGCGGAGTAGTTTCAATAAATGCCCCGATTTATTTAAAACACCCTGTCTTGAGATTGCTGGCCCCACTTGTTGCGCGTTTTTGCTCTTATGTTCCCAAGAAAGGCGCAGGCCATCTTGAATGTCTGAAAAAAGAAGGAAGATTTGCCTACGATGATATTCCAATTAAAGCCTTCCTGAGCATGGTGGAATTGCGTGATACTTTGGTAAAGGAATTGGATAAAGTGAACACTCCCTTACTACTGATGCAGTCCCGGCGTGATGAGTCAGTGAATCGCAAAAGTGCCGCGTATATATACAAAAACGTAAGCAGTTCCCAGGTCAGGCTGCTGGATTTACCAGAATCACAGCATGTGGCAACTATGGGCCCCGAAAAGGAACTCATAGCCAGGGAAATAGCGAATTTTATGGATGAAAATTAAAGCAAGCGACGCATTTGAAATAAACTGCGCAACAAGAAAATTTTTTTTGACACAGGCTCGCTACGCTCGCACACG
>JAHDSE010000002.1 GCA_018432955.1 Syntrophomonadaceae bacterium | reverse complement strand
ACTTCCGGGGCCTGAAAATATGCCCTTCCAAGATATAAATCTTTTTTTAATCGCGATGATATCAATATTTTCTCTCTTGAGTCAATTAAAGCTACATTTTTTTTGCGGCTTATTTTCTGTTGAAGTCTTAATATCCTGTTTATCCTGTCCTGTTTAGTATCTTCATCAACTTCACCCGGCATTGATTTGGCCGGCGTGCCTTCCTCCGGGACAAAAGAAAAAGCCCCCAGCCAGTCAAACTCGGTTTCTTCAAGAAATTCATATAATTGCTCAAAATCTTCTTCGTTTTCGCCAGGAAAGCCCAGCATCACCGTTGTACGCAACACCAGGCCTTCAATATTATCACGTAAATCAGCAAATAATTCAGCCAATTGCTTTTGCCCATGTTTTCTATTCATTTTTTTCAGTATTTTATCAGAAAAATGCTGTATAGGGATATCCAGATAAGGAAGTACTTTTTTTTCCTTGCTGATCAGCTGTATGAGCTCTCTATCTATATGGGCCGGATGTAGGTACATCATGCGAATCCAAGCCAGGTCTTCCACAGCAGCCAGTTTCTTCAACAAATCCGGGAGTCTTCTTTCTCCATATAAATCGCAACCATATTCTGCAGTATCCTGGGCAATCAAAGTAATTTCCCTGATTCCTCGTTTAGTAAGTTCCTCAGCTTCCAGCAATAAATCTTCCACTGGGCGGGAACGATACTTTCCCCTTATGAGCGGAATAGTACAATAAGTACAATGATTATCACATCCCTCAGCTATTTTTAAATAAGCCGAGCCAGGTGGAGTCGAAACAAGCCGGTCTCCTTTTTCAAGAAAAGTCTCAGGCGGGGGATCGATCCTCATCAGTCTCTGTCCCTTTTCTGCTTCATTTAATACCTCTTCAATGGAAAAAATATTGGCAATCCCAATCAGACCATCTAATTCCGGTAACTCGTCAAGTAGTACCTGACCATATCTTTGAGAGAGGCAACCGGCAGCAATCAGACACTTTAAGACACCTTTTTCTTTCAGCCTGCCCGTTTCAATAATGGTATTGATGGCTTCTTCTTTAGCAGGAGTAATGAAGCCACAGGTATTTATTACTATTGCTTCCGCCTTTTCCAGTGAGTTCACTATAGTATGGCCTGATTTTTTCAGATATGCCATCATTATTTCAGTATCAACCTGGTTTTTTGCACACCCCAAACTTATAAAACCTACATTCAATATAACAAACTCCTATTATTGATCTTCTGCTTCAAGAAAAAATTCCATTTCTATTACTTCCCCGTGCTGCCCCAGCTCATCCTGCTTTTCACCATTGATACTAAGCTCCAGCCCACCGGCATTGCCAGCTTTCAAATATATCTGTTTGTTTTCTTCGAAATTAAAGTCTTGCTTAGCTCCAGCTTGCAGCGTCCCCTGAAATATTTCCTCTCCATCAGCTATTATCAGTAACCAGCATTTTCCTTTGGCCAATACAGACAAATCATCAGCCTCGGTGATATTATCCCGGGGTTGACCGTTTTTTGCTGTCTCATTATTTTTTACCGGTTCTTCAACTACCGGTGTTTTATCCGGCAATGAATCTGCTGTTTGCCCGTCTAAAATATATGCCAATAAAAAATTCCCCAACCATAATGCTATGGCCAGAAACAACAGCCCGGCAAATACATTTTTAAATTTAATCCTGTTTTGAGGCCCAAATGGGGGGGCAATTTTCCCTATATCATTATTATCATTGCTTTCCTCTTGTTCCTGGCCATAAGCCATAAGCTTGAACTCATCAGCCATGGTTTTTTCATCCAGGTTTAAAAGTCTGGCATATCTCTTAACAAAACCAACAGAATAAATCCTTGGTGGGAGCAAATTAAAATCTTCATTCTCAAGTGCTTCCAAATATAATTTTCTTATTTTGGTTTCTTCTTCGACATCATCAATAGTGTAGCCATATTTTTCCCTTGCTTCTTTTAATTTTTCTCCCCATCTCATTAGTATCCGCTCCTAACAGAGAGTAAGACTCAATATAATAATATATTAAATTATCGAGCCTGTCTTTTAAGATCCTTGGCTTTTTTTGATTCATTGGCAGCAACCGTACCAATGCCTATTCGAACAGCCTGCCTCAAAGGATAGCCACATGACAGACCGTATATCAATCCTGCCAGCAAAGCCGGCAAGCTGTTTCTGCTATTAAAACACTGATTCGGCAGCAAAGGAAAATCTGTAACCCCTTGCTTGCTAAAATACATTAATCTGCTGTGCCCATCAGTAAGAATACAGTTTTGGGTCCCATTTTCAACCAGGCTTAAAACAGCATTCAAATAGGAATCCATCTTATCGGGCTGCTCTATTCCCAGGACTACTGATGAATATTGCGCCAAAAATTCCGGGATTTCTTCTGAATCACTGAGGTGTTTGCAGGTACATAAATATGGTACTTTGCCTTCGTTCCTGGATAATGCTCTATTATACAAAAGCTCTTGAAATTGCGGTTCAATTACTAACCACTCACAGTTAAATGCTACCCATTCCCTGGATTCTATTGCCTTTTCATAATCCTGCATACTAAAGCATTCTTCAAAAGCAGCTTTATTATTAAGAAAAACCTTGCGGCAGCTTCTTTTTTTGGAGTGCCGGTATATGTTTTTGATGTCTATACCATTCTTTTGCAATCTATCAAGCAGTATAAGACCCACATCATCATTTCCCACCATACTCAGCAGTTTAACACTCACGCCCAGATCAGCAAAAACCTTGCTGATCTGAATGGCAAATCCGCCATAATCGACATCAATATCTGTCTTTTCACCTTGATTATTGATCATGATTCTCATGGAGCTTTCACCAATAACTGCAATTGATGACTGCTCATTAAAAACATAACCTTTACCTAATATAACACCCTTTTTCATTAAATTCGATATATGAACAGCTACCGATGAACGAGTAATACCAAAACGATGAGCCAGTTCATCCTGTGATATTAAAGGTTCTTTTCTCAGAAATTCAATAATTTCTTTTTCACGTGAGGTAAGTCTCATTTTCTTCTCCCTCTTTAAGCTAAGCTAATGGAAAATCACTCACATGGTTTTCAACTTTCTATTTATTGAGCCTTTTACCAGGGATTCCTGCGAAGTTCACTTACCGTACTTTTCCATTAAAACCATACTAACACAATTTCGTGTCTGAGAGTACTCTTTCCAGGTATTCATTATCTACGAGTATCTCTCTTTTTTTGTTATTATCCAATTCAGATACTATCCCCTTATCCTCCATAAGGTCAACCAGGCGGGCGGCTCTGGCATAACCAATTCTTAATCTTCTTTGCAACAGAGATACCGAGGCTTTTTTATTCTCTACAAAAACTTTTACAGCATCCCAGAACAATTCGTCCCCAAAATCCAGATCAGCCTGTTCCAATGATATCTCCAACTCTTCTATTTGTGGGCAAGCATCCTGCCCGGAAAACTGTTCCTTTATATAATTTACAGTATTTTCTATATCCAGATCTGATACATAAGCTCCCTGGACTCTGAAAGGTTTGTTAGCCCCCACCGGCAAAAAGAGCATATCTCCTTTTCCCAAAAGTTTTTCTGCTCCACCGGTATCCAGTATGGTTCTGGAATCAGCTTGAGAAGATACCGCAAAAGCTATCCTGGATGGTATGTTGGCTTTAATAACACCGGTTACTACATCTACTGAAGGTCTTTGAGTAGCCACTATCAAATGCATACCCGCCGCTCTTGCCATTTGTGCCAGTCTACAAATGGAATCTTCAACCTCTACTGGAGCAACCATCATCAGATCAGCCAATTCATCTACAATAATTACTATAAAGGGCAACTGGTCCACTCCCAGTTGATTATACCTCTGAATATCACGTACTCCGTTGTCAGCAAATAATCTATAGCGTTTTTCCATTTCGGTTACCATCCATCTTAAAACAACTGATGCTTTTTTGGGATCAGTAACCACCGGAGTCAACAAATGCGGTATTCCATTATATACTGTCAATTCCACCATTTTGGGGTCAATGAAAAGCATTTTTAATTCTTCCGGTCTGGCATTGTATAAAAGCATCATGATAATACTGTTAATGCAAACACTTTTACCTGATCCCGTAGCACCAGCTATCAGCAGATGTGGCATATCATTCAATCTGCCAACTACGATGTTGCCCCCTATATCTTCTCCCAATGCGAAAGCCAGCGGGCTGTTCAGTTTCTTGAAAGCCACTGAAGACAAGAGTGTGCGAATTCCTACACTTACAACTTTCTGATTGGGAACTTCTATCCCTACCGCAGATTTTCCAGGGATAGGGGCTTCTATTCTGATACCGGGTGCGGCCAGGTTCAATTGGAGGTCATCTGTTAGACTTATAATCCTGCTTACTTTTACCCCGGGACCGGGGGTCAGCTCGTAGCGGGTCACTGCCGGACCACAACTTACCTGACTGACTTTCACTCTAATTCCGAAACTGGAAAATGTATCTTCAACAATTGCAATACTCTCTTTAATGTTCTTCTTATCAATAATCCTCTCACTATCAATAGTAGTCAGAAGATCAACAGGAGGCTTCTTATATTCATAATCCGAATCTTTGGAAGACAAGGGCATTCCCAGTTCGTGCTGTTTTTTTGACAGGCCGATCGCTTCGGTATTTATATCCTCTTGGGCAATTGTCTCTTCTTCTGTTTTCTCGGTTTTATCCAAAAATGTCTCTTGATTTATATGATCAATAATTATCAATTCATCGTCATTATCCTTTTCTGCGACCTTGGTATCAAGTTCCTCATAAAACATTGAATCATATAGCTTAATTGCCGCAGCTCTGGTCTTATTCAAAAAACTTTTTATAATTAATAAAAAAGCTTTATTTACAAGCATAACGGCTGCAACCACAAAACTTAAAACCAGGAGTATAATTACCCCGATCTGCCCCAGCAAGGCAAGAAGCAAATAAGCCAGTCCGCCACCAAAATAACCTCCGCCCATACCTTTAGTACCAGCTTCCCAGGAATTAATTCCCCCGGGAATATCATAAATACTAATGATCAGCAAGACCCCAAGGGCAAAAATAGTAATTCCCCTCATGCGAACAGACCATAGTTTTTTACTTATGCCAGTATGTATAGACCAGGAAAGCAAATAAAAAGGTATTATTACAGCACCCTGCCCAAACAACAGTTCCAGGCTTTTCATTATGTATTTACCCAGGATGCCTATAAATTCCGTTTCTTCCGGCATATTTTGATACTTGCCTATGCTTATATAAAGAAAAACTGCCATCATTAACAGTATGATGGATAGTATTTGATTTCGCATCTGATTTGATTCAGTTTCCCTTTTTATTTTATCCGTCTTCTTATCCGTCTTCTTCCTGGAGACTTTTGCTTTTTTATTATCCTTGTTTTTCATTTATTCAATCTCTCCAAAGAAATCATTAGTTCATTCAGAATTCATCACTTACTTGATGACAAAACAGTAAGTTTTTCAAAAAACATAGTAGCTCACCAGAGAAATAAGACCTACACTCCAGCAATAGAAAGAAAATACCGAAAGCTGCCCCTGGCGTACAAGCTTTAATACCAGTTTGATAGCGACAAATCCAAATACAGCTGCAGTCGCTGGCCCAATAATATACGGAATTAATTCCGACTGCGGAACTCCATTTAAGAATACGTCTTTAAGTTTAAAAACTCCTGCTCCCAAAATCACCGGAATAGACATTATGAAGGAAAACCTGGCTGCGAAATCCCTGTCCAAGCCTGACATCAAAGCAGCAGCTATGGTGGAACCGGAACGTGATACCCCCGGAATAATTGCCAGAGCTTGTAAGAGGCCGATAAAAATGGCATCACCATATGTCATTTCATCACTCTGCTTTAAATTAATCCTCCTTGTTGCTATCCTCTCCGATACTCTTAAAATAAAGCCAGTGAAAATCAGTCCAATGCCAACCACGAGCAGGGATTCAAAAGCCTTTTCAAAAAGCGGAGCCAGGAAATATCCTATGAACGCCGCCGGAATTGAAGCTACGACTATCAAATAAGTCAGTTTGGAAAAAGGATTTTTGCAGATATCAACAATATCTCTCCAAAATGCTGCAAAAACTGCCAGCAAAGTACCCATGTGTACCAGTACATCGAATGTTAATGGTGCTTCGCTGATGCCCAGAAGATGTTGAAAAATTACCAGATGACCTGAGCTGCTGACCGGCAGAAATTCAGTCAACCCCTGTACAAAACCTAGAATCAAGGCCTCAATAGTAGTCAATACCATTCCTCCAAATCATTACTTTCTAAATTATAGCATATAGAATTAAGCCCTTGAGTTCAAGAAAGAAAAAAGCCGGATACTTCAAAATCCTTCCGCAGAATTATTTGAATATCCGGCTTTTTTAATTTAGCTGTTCTTATAAATAGGGATTTTGCACAATTACTTTTTCCTTATCATCAGGCAAATGATTTAAAACTGTCATCTTGAGGCAAAGCCGAAGGACCTTGCTATTCATCCTTCGGGCAGTGCTGATGTCGCTTTGCTCACGATTAAGGCTGCTTGGCTAACTCTCAAGAATTAGCAGTTAAATAAGAGTTTTGCATAATTAGGTTTTTGACGTTGGTGTCATCCTGAACAAAGTGAAGGATCTTATCGCAGATCATGCTGCGCACACCGTAAAGTCGGTACACCCAAGTTGTATTATAGATTCTTCGCTAACGCTCAGAATTATCATGCGTTGCCCGCACCAACAATAAACGAATACTTGTTGCTTTTTGGGCAAATAATCTATTTATGGCACAAGTTCGAGTGTCATTGTCACAATGAGGTCGACTCAGAATTTGAAAGTACCCCTGTTGCAGT
>JAHDSE010000105.1 GCA_018432955.1 Syntrophomonadaceae bacterium | reverse complement strand
TACAAGAATTAGGTGTGTCAGTTCCCGTTTCACTGGCTATCTAGAACATACTTCTAATATCAAAGAAAAAGTTGAAGGGTTGTATAACCTACCCTTAGTTAAGTATGGCCTTATGCCTAGTAGTATTCATAACAATGACATTATAGCGTTGTCATTCTGAACATCAGCATTGTGTCATTCTGAGCGTTAGCGAAGAATCTAAGAAGAAAGCACTCGAAAGGAGTAAGACTCCACTTGTTTAAAAAAAAGCAAAATCTTTATTTGGACCGTGATTATAGCAGGAATTTGGATATGTTCAAGACCGAGCTGGGGGAAGGGGAAAACTTCGACATCATCGTACGGGAAATAAAGATTGCAGACAAGCAAGCTGCTCTTATATGTATTGATGGTTTGGTTAAAGATGATATTTTAACTGAAATAATGCAGTCTCTATTCAGGTTAAAGAAAGAGAGACTATCGGGCAGCCTTAAGAAACTTCTGGAAAACGGAATACCGTATATTGAGCTTAACACCGAGAGTAATATTGATGAACTTCTGTATGCTGTGTTATCAGGCTCAATATTAATGCTTGTAGATGGCTGCAGCGAAGCTTTTGTAATAGATGCCCGCACCTATCCGGCGCGAAACCCGGAAGAGCCTGATATAGAGAGAGTTGTCCGTGGTTCCCGTGATGGATTTACGGAAACCATAGTCTTCAATACTGCTCTTTTGCGGAGGAGAGTACGGGATCCTAAACTAAGAGTAAAGCTCTTGAGAGTAGGGAAAAGATCAAAGGCTGATGTTTGTGTTTGCTATATTGAAGATATTGCCAATTCTGATATAGTTGATGAAATAATCGAAAGAATCTCTGGTATTGAAATAGATGCCATTCCTATGGCTGAAAAGTCAGTCGAAGAACTGATAATGCCGGGAAAATGGTGGAATCCCTTTCCCCGGGTAAGATATACCGAAAGACCTGATGTGGCTGCCACTCATCTCTTTGAGGGACACGTTTTGATTATGGTGGATACCTCACCCAGCGCAATGATTGCCCCGGTTACCTATTTCCACCATATACAACATGCTGAAGAATACAGGCAAAACCCGGCTGTGGGTGTGTATATACGATGGATACGATTCCTGGCGGTAATAGCTTCCCTTATTGTAACCCCATTATGGCTGCTTCTGGCCTTATCGCCTGAACTTTTGCCGGAGTCATTAAAATTTATCGGACCCAAAGAAACAGGGAATGTCCCATTATTTCTTCAATTTTTAATAGCTGAAATAAGTTTGGATTTAATGCGAATGGCTGCTATTCATACGCCATCTCCCCTGGCAACTTCACTGGGGGTTATTGCAGCTTTATTGATAGGTGATATTGCTGTGAATATGGGACTGCTGGTTCCTGAAGTCATACTATACACGGCTGTAGTTGCCGTAGGGTCTTATTCGACCCCCAGCTATGAGATGGCTATGGCCAATCGGCTGGTACGTCTTTTTATTTTAATGGGTACGGGGCTTTTCCGCTTACCTGGTTTTATCATCACCAGTGTTCTGGCCTTGCTTCTGGCAGGGTTCACCAGGTCTTTGAATGTTCCCTACCTGTGGCCGCTGCTGCCCTTTAACTACCGGGCCTTAAAAAGCGTTTTGCTGCGTTCTCCGGTTCCGGTTCAAAACATCAGGCCGGAAATACTGAAAACCCGGGATGATAGAAGACAACCGGCTCCGGCTTTTAAGAAAAGGAGGCCATGAAAATGAAAAAAGTAGGTATCCCCAGAGGGCTTTTTTACTATTATTATTATCCTTTATGGAAGACCTTTTTTACTCAACTGGGCGCAGAAGTAATAGTATCTTCTCCTACTAATCGCCTAATTACTGAGCAGGGAATTCAAGTGGCTGTTGATGAACTTTGCCTGCCAATGAAAGTCTATCTGGGCCATGTAAGGGAACTATGCACTAAAGACCTGGATTATTTGTTTATACCCAGGATGGTTAGTATTGAGGCTAAAAGCTATATATGTCCAAAGTTTATGGGAGTTCCTGATATGGTGAGGGCTTGTATACCGAACCTTCCGGGGTTGATAGATATTACTGTGGATTTGAGTAAAAATGATAAGGCTCTGCAAAGAGATTTGCTGGAAGTGGGGAGGCTGTTTACGAGAAAGAAACGTTTGGTCAATGACGCCTATAAACATGCCAGCCAGGAATTATATTTTTGCAAGGTATTGGCCAGAGAAGGTTATACCATGGACGAAGCCATTAGATTATGGGAAGGGGAGAGCTTTACTACTAAGAAAGACACTGACCTTAATATCGGGATACTGGGGCATGGATATTCCCTCTATGATGACAGTATCAGTATGAATCTGATTAAGCGATTACGGAACATGGGCTGTAAAGTTCACTTGCCGGAATCCCAGGACAGGCAAAGCGTGGAAGATGAGGCGGCCACTTTACCCAAAAGAATTTTCTGGACACTGGGGCGCAAAATGGTGGGGAGTGCGCTCCATATGGCTAAAAGAACCGATATTGATGGGATAATCTATCTGGCCTGTTTTGGCTGCGGGCCCGATTCTCTCATAGGTGAAATAATTGAAAGAAAAATCAAAGACAAAGCATTTATGCTGATTACTATTGATGAACATACCGGGGAGGCCGGATTGGTAACCCGCCTGGAAGCTTTTTGTGATATGTTGCAAAGACGGAGGTTTTTAAAAGGTGAAAGCGACATTTCCTCTTATGGGCAATTCTCATATAGCTATCAAAGCTCTTTTGCAGGGTTTGAAACTCGAAGTAATACCTCCTCCTCCTATAAGTAGGAGAACCCTGGAACTGGGTGTAAGATATTCGCCTGAATTTGCCTGTATGCCCCTGAAGATAAATATTGGCAATTTTATAGAGGCCCTGGAAAAAGGAGCAGATACCATAGTAATGGCTGGCGGATGGGGACCTTGCAGATTTGGCCTCTATGCCCCGGTCGAAAGGGATATTTTAAATGACCTGGGATACGATTGTGAAATGGTAATACTGGAAGCTCCTGATTCAAAACTGGCAGAAATATTAAAACAGCTAAAAAGCCTGGGAGAAAATGTCTCTATTCCTGAAGCCTATCGAGCAATACGATTTGCCTGGAAGAAGCTTATCGCAGTTGAAGAACTGGAAAGGAAACTGGAGTATTTTTTGCCCAGAGTAAACGATAAGCGTACAGCTGAAGAAATATACGAAAAGGGTTTAGCGGATATAGATAGAGCTGGAAATAAAATGGAAATTGAGTATATTGTGGCATCATGCAGGGGAAAATGGAGAGAACTTCCTCAACACAATGGGGAGATACTTAAAATAGGACTGCTGGGTGAGATATATACCGTCCTGGAACCGGGTGCTAATTATAATATTTCTCGCTACCTGGGACATCTGAATGCTGAAGTTACTCGTTCCATCTATGCCAGTGAGTGGATAAATGACCATCTCTGCGGGGGATTCATAAAGAAATCATTACATAAAGAAATTATAAAGAGTGCCCGTCCCTATGTGAACTACTGGGTGGGAGGACATGGGAGGGAAACCATTGGCCATGCGGTTGATTTTGCCCGCAAAAACTATGATGGGGTTATTCAGATAGGGCCCTTGACCTGTATGCCGGAAATAGTAGCCCAGGCTATTCTGCCACGGGTAAGTGAAAATGAGGGAATACCTTCCATGACTCTCTGGTTTGACGAACATGCCGGAACAGCCGGTATTTACACCCGGCTGGAAGCCTTTTGCGATATGCTGCAAAGAAGAAAGCAAGGGAACAGTCCTTCTCTTCACCCTGCATAATAAATCCAGGAAGGATGAAATTGCTATCACGATGCTTTGTTTGAAACATGGGGCGTGTTCGGTTTGTTCGCGGTGCTTCAGCAGAAAACAATTAATAGAACCTGACATACCTGATTTTCCTGACATAACCTGACACGATATATTTTAAGAGTCAGGTTAAATCAGGTTCAATCAGAAAAAGTCAGGTTCAAAAAATTAAAGGGAACTCACAGAAGCAAAGGAGGAAAAGCATTGGATTGTTATTTTGGTGTTGATGTTGGATCAGTGAGCAGCAATTTTGTTCTTCTTGATCGTAGTTTTAAAGTTATTCAAAAAGTTTATTTGCGTACCAGGGGTAACCCGGTTGCAGCGATAAAAGAAGGTTATAGGGCAATAAAAAACGATATAGCCAGGCCGGGCTTGAAAATAAAAGCTGTGGGTACTACAGGGAGCGGGCGTTATCTGGCTTCTGTATTGTTAGGTGCGGATGTAGTGAAAAATGAGATTACTGCTCATGCGGTTGCAGCTTCATTTTTATATCCTGGTGTTAACACCATTATCGAAATAGGGGGGCAGGATTCCAAGATTATTATTTTAAAGGACGGGATTGTAAATGATTTTGCCATGAATACTGTTTGTGCTGCAGGAACTGGTTCTTTTCTGGATCAACAGGCATCAAGGCTTAACATCCCTATAGAAGAGTTCGGCGGGCGGGCCATGAATTCCCGACAGGCGGTAAGAATTGCCGGCCGCTGCGGGGTGTTTGCCGAATCAGACATGATCCATAAACAACAGATGGGCTACCCGCTTGAAGATATTGTAATGGGCCTCTGTGAAGCCCTGGTAAGAAACTATTTAAACAATGTGGGGAAGGGCAAAAGAATTGAAGAACCGGTGGTTTTTCAGGGGGGAGTAGCAGCCAATATCGGGCTCAGAACTGCCTTCGAAAAGATCCTGCACATGAATATTAATGTACCCGAATACTATGATGTTATGGGTGCTATAGGTTCTGCTATCCTGGCTCGTGAGCATATAGAACAACAAAAGAGGTCAACTGTGTTCAGAGGTGAAGAATTCATTCTGAATGGGGAGTTCAAATCACAGAGTTTTGAATGTCAGGGATGCCCTAATATGTGTGAGATCGTTTGTATAAAGAGAAATGATGAAATACTGGCTTATTGGGGAGACAGGTGCAAAAAGTGGGAAGCATCTCTCAACAAGAAGAAGGATGAGGCTGTCTAGCAGATAGCTGTTTCCGTATTGCAGGAAGAAATTGGGTTATTCAGAGAAAATGCTTGGGTAAACTCCCGGCATAATTGGAGTGCTTTTCTTAAGTTGATACAGATCCTGGACTCATAGCTTTAAGGGAATGTGTATAAATGTATTGAAAATTTTTTGGAACTACTGCATAATAATATAAACTCAGATAAGAATTGAATATAAATGCTGGGGGGGCTCTGTGAGCCAGAGCTGAGATAGAGGTTAGAACCTCTGACCCTTTGTACCTGAACTGGATAATACCAGCGTAGGGAAGCGTGTTACTTGGTTATAAATGTAGGTGAACCGCATCTTTTGCTGGTTGACCTTTATTTTTTGCTCAAATTCAAGAAAAGCGAGATAAGGAAAATGCAAAATATTCTTTCCATAGCTGCTTCGGATTCATGTGCCGGAGCAGGTTTGCAGGCAGACCTGAAAACCATATCTGCATTGGGTGCCTATTGTCTTACGGTATTGACTGCAGTCACGGCGCAAAACACCAGGGGAGTAACAGCTGTGCAGAATATAGACCGCAAGGTGGTATATGCCCAACTGGAGGCGATTTTTAGTGATATAAAGGTAGACGCAGTAAAGATAGGTATGTTATCCGGACCGTCCATTGTAAAAGCGGTGGCGGAATACCTTTCCCGGGAATCAATTTACTCGCGTGTGCCGGTAGTGATTGATCCGGTAATGATTGCCAGCAGCGGGGACCGTCTACTGGATGAAGAAGCAATCACCATTATGAAAGATGAACTTTTTCCCCTGGCTCGGATTATCACACCTAATCTGGCAGAGGCCGAGACTCTGCTGGGAATAAAGATTACTGGAATCAATGATATGGAAATGGCCTGCAGAGAACTGCTTAAAACAGGTTCCCGCTGGGTGGTTATAAAGGGAGGCCATATTCCGGGAGAACCTGTGGAAGTCGTGGGAAATGCCGAGGGCATTTACCGGGTTGAGGGAAAAAGAATAAAAACCAGCAACAATCATGGTACAGGCTGTACATTTTCGTCTGCCATAGCTGTTTATTTGGCTGAAGGGTATGATGAGTTGCCAGCTGTAAAAAAGGCCAAGGATTATGTCGAAAGCGCCTTAAGAAATGGATTTGCTATCGGTGCGGGTGCTGGTATTCTCCAACATTTTGTTTGATTCTTGAATCAACGTCAATTCATTATGAATACGTGGATTCAAAATTAAGAATTCAAAATTGAGTATAGGGAGGGTTATTTTTGCTGGGAAAATGTGCGCAAATCTGGGATAAAGTGAAGATAAAAAAGCCGCTGGTGCACTGTATTAGCAACTATGTCACCGTTAACGACGTAGCCAATATTATAATGGCCAGCGGGGCGTCACCGGCCATGTGTGAACATCCCCGTGAAGCGGGTGATTTTGCCTGCATGGCTCAGGCGGTTTATTTTAACCTGGGAACGCTTTCTGATGAGCAGGAAGTGGCTATGCGGGAAACATTAAAGACAGTTACAGGAAAGGGAATACCTGTAATAATCGATCCGGTGGCCTGTGGGGTTATACCTCGCAGAAAAGAAATATTGGCAAGGCTTTTTCAGCTTGGACCAATAACTGCCATCAAAGGAAACACGGCAGAGATAAAAAGCCTGGCGGGAATCGCGAGCCATGCCCGGGGAGTGGATTCCCTGGACAGCGGTGAAGGGATAGAGAAAGCCTGCCGTATTATTGCCCGGAGAGAAAAGACACTGGTAGCTGCCAGTGGAAAAATTGATCTGGTAACCGACGGTGATAGAATGGCCTATATAAAGAATGGGACTTCCATGTTTGCCAATATTACTGGGGCAGGCTGCATGCTCGGGGGAGTGATAGCCGCCTGTGAGGGAACAGTCCCTGGTGAACCCTGGCTCGCAAGCATAACTGCACTGTGTGCCTTTAGTATTGCCGGAGAAAAAGCGGCTCAGCTCTCTGGAAACAATCCGGGAACATTTCACAGCTTGCTTTTTGATAAGCTGTTTAATCTTCGTGCTGAAGATATCAGGAAGGAGGCCAGGGTGGAATGGAAACTGTAGATTATTCATTATATTTAATTACCGACCGCGGTCTTCTGGGAGATAGAGATCTGATTACGGAAGTAAGAAGGGCAGTTCGGGGTGGAGTGACCATGGTGCAGTTAAGGGAAAAGGATATCTTAAGTCGTGAATTTTACCATATAGCTGTTTCATTAAAAGAAGAACTGGCCAGGCATAAAATACCTTTGATCATAAATGACCGTCTGGATATTGCGCTGGCTGTAGATGCGGATGGTCTTCATATAGGTCAGGATGATCTGCCGCTTTGGGAGGCACAAAGATTACTGGGAAACAATAAAATGATTGGTCTTTCAGTCAATACTCTGGAGCAGGCTCTGGATGCTGAAAGCTCAGGAGCCAGTTACCTGGGAGTGGGACCTGTTTTCTTTACCCAAACCAAGATAGATATTGATAAGCCTATTGGAATAGAATCCCTCAAATATCTTAAACAAAATCTTAAAATACCCCTGGTAGCCATAGGTGGTATTAACAAAAGCAATATTGCTGAAATAAAGAAAACCGGGGTTGATGGAGTGGCAGTAGCATCGGCTTTAATGGGAGTGGAAGATATTGCCGAGGCGGCACGAAGGATGATGAGCGAATGGAAAGGAAACTAGTATTTTTCATTGATTTTGACGGGACTATCAGCAGGGAAGATGTCTGCTATAAAATGGTAAAGACTTTTGCCGCTCATGGATGGGAAGAACTGAATTTCCTGTGGGAGAAAGGTGTGCTTTCAACAGTGGATTGTGCCCGACGCACTCTCCAGCTAATGTCCGTGGACAACAGGGAGTTGCAGGCATTTTTTGGCGAAATGGGCATTGATGAAAGCTTTGCCGGCTTTGTAAAGTGGATAAAGTCAAAAGCGTTCCCGCTATATATTCTCAGTGATGGTTATGACAATTATATAGAAATACTGTTGAAAAAGAAGCGGCTTCAGTTGCCTGTTTATGCAAATCACCTGGAATATCAGCAGGAAGGCTGGCAAATACAAACTCCTCATCTCAATGAAGAATGCCAGAAATGCGGGGTATGCAAGAGCGGCATAATAAAAAGGCTTATCAGTCAGGAAAATATCAGCGTTTATGTGGGAGAAGGGTATTCGGATCTGTGTCCTGCCGGGATTTGCGATATCGTCTTTGCTAAAGACAGGTTAGCTGAATATTGCGAAGAAACGGGGATAAAATATTTTGCGTTTGATGACTTCAATGATATTCAGCGAAAAATAGAAGAACTAATATCCGGATGCAATGAATATTTAAAGTAGATGTTGAGGGCACTAATTCTTATGATTTCAGATAATTTGATAAGGGGTAAGGGGTAAGGGGTAAGGGGTAAGGGGTAAGGGGTAAGGGGTAAGGGGTAAGGGGTAAAGGTAAATGCCTGAGTTATTTTCATGGCTGATTAATAAATATAAGAAGGAGCAAATAAAATGAATTATAAAACTCAAATGGAAGCAGCCCGTAAGGGAATACTTACTCCAGAGATAAAAACCGTCGCCGCAAAAGAGAATCTTGAGCCTGCCAACTTGATGCAGTTGATGGCTGAAGGAAAAGTAGTAGTACCAGCCAACAAAAACCATAAATCCCTGGAAGCGGAGGGAGTTGGGCAGGGATTAAGGACAAAAATTAATGTCAATCTGGGGACATCAAAGGACTGCAATAATGTAGACACTGAAATGGAGAAGGTTCAAAAGGCCCTGGAAATGAAGGCTGAGGCTATTATGGATTTAAGTTCCTTCGGCAAAACCCGCGAATTCAGAACGAGACTTATAGATATTTCCACGGCCATGGTCGGTACCGTGCCTGTCTATGATGCCATAGGTTTTTATGAGAGAGAGTTAAAAGATATCTCTACGGCGGATTTTCTTAATATAGCTGAAACCCATGCCCGTGACGGGGTAGACTTCATGACTATCCATGCCGGGATCAACAGGACTACCACAGAACATTTTAAAAGGAACCCAAGGATTACCAATATCGTTTCCCGCGGAGGCTCCTTGCTTTATGCCTGGATGGAAATGAACCGTCGTGAAAATCCTTTCTATGAAAATTTTGATGAATTACTGGATATTTGCCGGGAATATGATGTTACGCTGAGCCTGGGAGATGCCTGCCGGCCCGGTTGTATCAATGATGCTACTGATGCCAGTCAGGTCGAGGAATTAATTGTATTGGGAGAGCTGGCTCTCAGAGCCTGGGAAAAAGACGTTCAGGTAATTATTGAAGGTCCGGGACATATGCCCATTAATGAGATAGCGGCCAATATGCTGCTGGAAAAAAAGCTCTGTCATGGAGCCCCATTCTATGTCCTGGGACCGATTGTGACAGATATAGCTCCGGGCTACGATCACATTACCGCTGCCATTGGGGGTGCGGTCGCTGCAGCCAATGGAGCTGATTTTCTTTGCTATGTCACCCCGGCTGAACATCTCAGGCTGCCAAACCGGGACGATATGATTGAAGGCATAATAGCCACAAAAATTGCTGCTCATTCTGGAGATATTGCCAAAGGGATTTCCGGGGCCAGGGATTGGGATAATAGCATGAGTGAAGCCAGGCAGAAGCTGGACTGGGAAAGAATGTTCAAACTGGCCTTAAACCCGGAAAAAGCCAGGTCTTACCGATTCGAATCCCTGCCGGAAGATAATAATAGCTGTAGTATGTGTGCCAAGATGTGCGCGGTCAGGAATATGAACAAAATACTGAGCGGGGAGGACATCAGTATTCTTTAGGACTATATAATAGGAGCCTTTAGCAAACTCAATTACTTATTACCTCATTCAGTAAACAATTTTTCAAGATTCATATGTTAGCGGGGGCGGGAGATTTATATTACTCTTCCAGTATAGTGAGTATTTTATATTTTATGTCATTAATTCCCTGAGCCCCATTGTTGATAAATGCTTTGTCAATTTCCAACTCAACTGAAGCTGGACGAGCGGAAAAAACATATATCCTGTCAGCCAATAAAAGAGCTTCATCAATGTCGTGAGTAATAAATAATATAGAAGACTGGTAATGCCTTTGCAGGTCCTTTAACCAGAGGTGCATTTTTCTCCTGCTTATGGCATCAAGAGAGGCAAAGGGTTCATCAAGAAGAAGTATGTCACTGGTGAAAAGGTAGGTGCGCAGGAGGGCGGCACGTTGTCGCATACCGCCGGAAAGCTGCCGGGGGTAAAGGTGAGCGAAGTCCTGTAGACCAAAATCCTGCAAGTAGCCCCGGGCAGTTTCCCGGGCTTTCATTTTATCTACACCTTTTAAGAGCAGGGGAATAGACACATTATCCAAAACATTGCGGGAAGGCAGTAACAAGTCCTTTTGCTGCATGTAGCTGATTCTGCCGGTTCGACCGGTCCAGTCTTCGCCATCTATTTCAACCCTGCCCTGATCAGGCTTGATTAAACCGGAAATAATATTAAACAGGGTGCTTTTCCCACAACCACTTGGCCCCAGGATAACTACAAATTTATGGGGTTCAAGTATAAGAGAAATATTATTCAAGGTATGAATACTATCCAGGGTTTTGCTGACATTACTAACCTTTATTCCAGTCAATTAAATCCTCCTAATAATGTTTTAATGTCGCATTTGAAACAGGGGTTGGACAGGGGGACGGTTCTTTTGTCATAACCCGAGGGTTATGACAAAAGAACCGTCCCCCTGTCCAACCCCATCATCTCGGGCTCTTTGGCTGGCCTTCCGTAATATTTACAATAAGAGCCTTCAAGAAGTTCATTGATAAAACTGAAATCAACTGCATCGTTTATTCTTTTCAAAACATGGTCTTTGGGTATTTTTTCATATAGTAATGCAAATAAACTTAATTGCTTAGGTCCGGTCGTAAGCATCAAAATCCCCCTTAGATATAGCGTTTGCGGTACTTTAATTATAGCATACAAAGGGGTTTTATTTATCGATTCGACGACTATTTATTGTATTTTTAACCATTTTTTAATAAACGTTTTTCAGTGGTTTCGAACCGTCCCCCTGTCCAACCCCCCCTGTCCAACCCGATAAAACATATATTTAAGGTAAAAAATCATTGGTGAAGGCTTGCTCAGCGTCAATTTGCTTTTCTATTAAATCGTTTGTAAACATGAAGTTGGCGTAATTCTCCCATACTTTTGGTTTCATTTCTCCCCAGCGGGGAGCATCAGACCGGTATTCTGCAGAGAGGTACTCCTGACTGGCTTTTACCAGGTCTTCATTGAGTTCAGGAACACTTTTCAGGAAAATTCCGGCTGCTTCTTCAGGATTATCAATAGCAAACTCATAGCCTTTTGCAGTAGCTCTCATGAACTTTTTTACCAGTTCAGGATTATTCTCCAGCATATCTTCTGCAGCAATAATGACCGGAGTATAAAAATCCAGGGATTCATCTTCATCCCTTAATTTGATAAAATTCAAGTCCATGTTTCTCAATTCTGCTTCAATGCCTGTCCAGCCATAAAAAATCCAGGAAAAATCAACATTTTTTTTCACACTGGTAAAAAAATCAGCTTCTCCGATATTAAGCATTTTAACTTTCTCAAAGTCTGCATTATACTTTCCCATTAAGGCCTTGATGAGCGCGGTTTCAGCCGGAGAACCCCATCCCCCATAGGTTTTCCCCTCAAAATCATCGGGAGTACGGATACCTTTTTCAAGCGGTGAGGCAAAACCCGAAGTATTATGCTGAATAACAGCTCCTATAGCTACTACAGGAAGATTTTCGGAACGAGCCGCAGTTACTCCTTCCTGGTAACTGATCCCAAAATCACCCTGCCCGGCTGCTATCAATTGTTCAGTTCCTCCCTCAGAAGGCTGAACAATATCCACCTGCAATCCTTCACTCTCATAAAAGCCCTGTTCCCTGGCTACATAGAGACCGGTGTGGTTAGTGTTGGGAAACCAGTCCAGCAGTACAGTTACTTTTTCCTTTCCATCTTCAAGATTGCTGCTGTTTCCTCCACAGCCCCCGATGGATACCACTAATAGCCCGAGGATTAACAAAAAAACAGTTTTCCTTTTCATACATCAGTCCTCCTTGTTTAAATTAACTTATATGGCACAGTAGCCAGAGACTGCGCAGCAGTCTCTGGCTACTGTGCAGCATTATGTTCATTGCTTTCTCGATTCCAGGGAACCAGAAGGTATTCCATGAGGTCTACAATCTTTACCAGCAGCAGGCTCAAGAGGGAAATGATAAATACTGCTGCCAATACCTGGTCAATTTGAAAACTCTTTTGTGCCAGAGTCATGAAATACCCCAGACCACTTTGAGCTCCCATCCATTCTCCAATAACAGCAGCCATTATGCTGTAGGTGGCAGATATTCTCAAACCGGAAAAAAAAGATGGCATAGCAGCAGGGAGCCTTACCATTTTATAAATAGCCATTTGACTTGCTCCCATGGAACGAAAGAGATTAATCTGCTCTGGATCAACCGAATCCAGACCGTTTATAAGGCTTATTACCACAGGAAAAAAGCAAACCAGTACGGTTACCAGAACCTTGGGCAGAATACCAAACCCAAACCATATCAGGAAAAGTACGGCCAGTATTATCAGGGGAATTGTCTGTGATATGATAAGCAGTGGATAAATCGCTTGCTTAAGCCAGCTAACATGAATCAACACAAAGGCCAGCAAAAAAGCCAGTATTATAGAAAGAACAAATCCCAGAACGGCTTCCAGAAAAGTGACCGAGGTATGAGTCAGGAGCATAGGAAATATTTCTTTCGCACTAATAAAGACCTGTGATGGAGATGCCAGGATATATTCCGGTAT
>JAHDSE010000008.1 GCA_018432955.1 Syntrophomonadaceae bacterium | reverse complement strand
GTGGTTTTGGCTGGTTCTGTGAACCAGCCAAAACCACAAGAACCGTCCCCCTGGTCCCCTAAATCTGCGTCCGCAGGATCTGTGTGCGAGCGTAGCGAGCCCGTGTCAAAAATTCCCCTTAGTGCGTAGTCTCTGGTTTATGCGTATTTGATATAATGCTAAGAGTAGTTAATAAATGAATGGATGGTGAAAACAAATGAAAAAGAAGAAAAGCCTGCTTCTATCTCTGCTACAGGCGGCAAAGAATTTTGCCCAGGCTTTGCCAATGATCGTCGGGATAATGTTGCTTCTGGGTTTATTTCAAAGCTATGTATCGCAGGAACACCTGGCTGCTCTGTTCTCAGGTAATCCCTTCACTGATACCTTGACAGCTTCGTTGATAGGCAGCATTTCAGGAGGCCAGGTTATAAACAGTTATATTATTGGAGGAGAGTTGCTTGATAAAGGAATAAGCCTTTTTGCGGTTACTGCCTTTTTGCTTTCCTGGGTTACTGTAGGAATAATTCAACTGCCGCTGGAGATCTCCATGCTGGGCAAGGGATTTGCCATATTCAGAAACCTTAGTGGAATTATACTTGCTGCATTTATGTCACTGATAGTAGTTTATACCTTGCAGGTGATAGCATGAACGAGATGAAAAAAGGGGTCGATAAGGGAACAAAGAATAAGGCCAGAGGCAAGAACAGCTATTATTTTCTTGGCGGGGTAATAATTCTATATTTTATACTATTTCTATTTGATTCTGCTCGTACATTACAGGCCGTAAAAATAAGCGGGAAAACTATAATACAGGTTGCCCCTGTATTTTTGCTGGTAATTATTTTTATGGGATTAATCGAATATTTTCTGGACAAAAAAATGATATCCAGGCACCTGGGAGAAAGCGCTGGTATAAAAGGTTGGCTCTTTGCGGTAATAGCTGGGATATTGAGTCACGGACCGGTTTATGTCTGGTATCCTCTGCTTAAGGATTTACAGGCTCAGGGTATGAAGGATAGTTTAATTGCGGTATTTTTATACAACCGATCGGTCAAAATTCCTATGCTGCCGGTGATGATATACTATTTTGGACTGGCTTTTGCAGGAATCCTATTATTTTGGACAATTATGGCTTCATTCTTCCAGGGTATTCTTATTGATATGCTGCTAAAGAAAGAAAGCATGAAGTAAAAACTTAAAAAACCATGGCTAAACAGTTCCTAATCAGGGATATTATCCCATAGCTTGCCATTAATAAAAATATCCAGTAAATCTCCGTCCAGCTCTCCATCTTTTACCATAAAACCAAGGATTTTGAGGGCCTGTTCCAAAGGCAAGGCTTTTTTGTAAGGACGATCAGATGCAGTAAGAGCATCAAAAACATCTACCAGTGCCAGTATTCGGCCTTCAATAGGAATTTCATCTCCTGCCAGGCCATTGGGATAACCATTCCCGTTGATATGTTCATGGTGGATAGCGGCAAAGAAGGGTACATTGCGCAGCTTTTTGGTAAAGGGTATCTTTTCCAACATCTTCCCGGTGAGCACAACATGGTCCTCCATTATTTGACGCTCTTCAGAAGTCAGAGTACCCTTGCTTACGCTGAGACAAATAACTTCTTTTTTCCTTAACCAGGGTTGTTCTGCGCCGGAATGGTCTATAAAGGTACGCGAGGCTATTTCATGAATTTTTTCAACTGTTTCCTTATCGACAAAGGTTCCCGGATTATCAACCTTGAGCACAAATTCCCGGGCATATTCGATAAAGGCACTTTCCTTTTCCCACCAGTTCTCCAATTCTTCCAGTTCTTTTTGCCCGTTGGCTTCCATTAGTGCCAGTTTCTTTTCCAGATAGAGCGTTTTGGTGGAAGAGCAAATGTAATCAAAGCGCTGCATCACCAGTTCCAAATCCTTCTCAATGCGGGTGGCTTTATTCATAACCTCCAGAGGGGTGGTAATTTTACCTATATCATGTAACCAGCCGGCCATAACCAACTGGGCCACTTCATCCTCATTAAAGTATGCCTCTGCCCATTTCCCCTCTGCTGTTCGATTTACCGCTTTAGCCAGTTCTCCGGCCAGCAGGGCTACCCGGCGGGTATGATTGGCATTATAGGGAGTGCGGGAGTCGATGGCGGTAGCCATTACTTCTACAAAGGAATTAAAGAGATTTTCAATGTCATTCAAGAGGTTCATATTGGTCAGAAAAATAGCAGCCTGGGAAGCCAGTGAAGAAATAACCTTTTCAAAATGGCTGGCAAAGGGAATAGGTTTTTTGTTTACGTCCCGGGCATTTATTAATTGCAGTACCCCGATAACTTCCTCTTCATGGTTTTCCAGCGGAATGACCAGCATGGAAAGGGTATGATATCCGGTAGCTTCGTCAAATTTTTTCGGACCGGAAAAATCGAATTGTTCTGCCTGGTAAACATTGGGGATATTTACGCTTTGATGGGTAATAGCAGCATAGGAGGAAACATTTTCCAATTTAAGGGGAAGTGGTGGAATAGTAATTTCTTCTCCCTGTCCGCCCTGGAAGGTATTCATGGTTTCGTTCTGCATTATCCTGAAAGTCAGGTGATCGCTTTCACAGAGATAAAGAGTACCCCCATCAGCATTGGTTATTCTGCGTGCTTCAGTCACAATCATTTCCAATAGTTTATTCTTATTCTTTTCTGAGGATAGAGCTATACCAATATTGAGAATATCCTCGACAGATTCCAGAATTTCAGGAGAATAGACTCTCACAGGGAAATCACCATTCCCTCCCTGGCAGCTACACAATCAGGAAAGTGTTCCTGGGCCTGTTTTTCTATCTTATCCATGTCTTCATCACTTCGTTCCTTATCATGGTGAAATAATACCAGTTTTTTCACTCCGGCTGACTGGGCGAGTTTAATTCCTTCCTGCCAGGTCGAATGACCCCAGCCGATGAAATTACTGTACTCTTCGTCGGTGTAATTAGTATCATAAATCAAAAGATCAGTATCATTTATAAATTCCCGCAGTCTATCATTGATGCAGGAAAAATGTTCTGTATCAGTAACATAACAACAACTGCGGTTATCGAAGTCAAAACGATAAGAAAGCCCCCCGTTGGGATGATTATTATGCGTTGTTTTAACTACAATGTTTTCTCCCAATTCCAGGACATCACCGCTCAGCAATTCATGAAAAAAGATGTCTGCTCCCATAGAATCCAGGTTTACCGGAAAATGCTGGTATGTCATCTGTCCTTTCATTAAATCAGCAAAGTCGATATCCGCTCTGGTAGGTCCATAGAGGTTAAAATGATTATTTTTAGCAAATGCGGGTGCAAAGAACGGGAAACCCTGAATATGATCCCAGTGAGTATGGGTAATGAAGATATCACCGCAGACCCTATTGCCACCTTTCATAAGTTGCTGACCGAGTTTATATATTCCTGTACCGGCATCCAGAATTATCAGCCTTTCAGCAATTTGGAGTTGCACACAGGAAGTGTTTCCTCCATATTTTACAGTTTGGGGTCCAGGTATCGGTAAAGAACCCCTTACACCCCAGAAGGTTACTTGAAAATCACTTTTTTTCATAACCAGCGTGATTCCTTCCTTAAAAGATTTAAAATATATACATATGGCAGCAATCATGAATGCAAAAAATAAGCTAATTATATAATAATAATGCCTGAGCTTTTATTTTCGCCTTTTTCCTGAAAAAACCTGCAAAAAGTTGAATTTTTATTTAAATTTTCAATGAAACCTGGCTGCTTTATCCTGAAAGATGGCTTATTCCGTAAGCATCATCCTGAAAGACAATATCCAGAAGCTGTGACTCCAAAGCCAGTAGTTCTGGTGAAGAAAATGTTCTGCAGCTATCCAGGTCAACAGTAAATTCCCTAACAATCCTGGAGGGTCTGCTGGAAAGAATAATTATTCTGTCAGCCATATAAAGGGCTTCTTTCAGATCATGGGTTACAGCAAGAATGGTAAAACGTTTAACTTGCCACTGCTTCAGCATATCTTCCATAATACTTTTTTTCACCGGTAAATCAAGGGATGAAAAGGCTTCATCCAGGATAAGCAAATCAGGTTCCAGCAAAAGAGCCCTGGCCAGGTTTACCCTTTGCTGCATTCCCCCGCTGAGCTGACCGGGATAGTAGTCAGCAAAGCCCTTAAGCCGCAATTTTTCCAGAACAGCATCTATTTTTCCATCTTCATTGACAAACAAAAGATTTTCCCTGACTGTACGCCAGGGAATCAAACGTGGCTCTTGAAAAACGAAGCCAATTTTATCAGCAAATACTTCAAGACTGCCTGATGAAGGAGAATCAATCCCGGACAGCATTTTCAGAAAGCTTGTTTTGCCAGCACCGGATGGCCCCAGTAATACTATTCGCTCGGATTTTTCAATCTTTAAATTCCATCTGTCGAGTACCTTCAAAGTGGAAAACGACTTGGACAGGTTCTCTGCAATCAAGCTGGCATCCATTTTTTTGAAGCCCTCCTCAGGCCAATTTTAATCAGACGCTCGGTAAGCAAACCGAGTATTACCGCTATCAGGGTCAGAGCCCACATATCAGCGACGGCCACAAAATAACGGGCATCATAAATTTTTCTGCCCAGACCGCTGTTACCGGCCAGGTATTCCGCTACCAGAATTACTTTCCAGGCATGGCCTATGCTCACATCTATTATGGCTATAATAAAGGGAAGCAGAGAGCCCAGGTAAATGTCTTTAATAATTTTTTTCTTATCAACCTCATATACCCTGGCCATTTCCAGCAGATTTTGGTCCAGATTGCGTACTCCGGATACCGTAGTGAGTATGGCCATTGGTAAAAGCGAAAGAAATGCTATCAATACCGGACCTTCCCAGCTGGGTCCCCAGGTAAACAATACCAGAGAAAGCCAGGAAATTACCGGAACTGCCTGAATTAACATGATTACTGGCCTGGACATATCGTATAGTCCTTCCATCAGCCCCAGAAGAAGACCGGCTGGAATACCCAGCACGAGTACCAGACCCAGGGCCAGAAAAACCTTCCAGGCAGTTTGGAAAGCGGCAGCCATAATAACCGGATCGGCGAGTAAACGCCATAATGTCTTTAAAGTTTCTGTCGGTGAAGGGACTATAATAGGCTTGTTCAGCAATAGCGCAACAATTTGCCATATCAGAATGAAGATGAGTATTCCGGTAAGTGAACGGCTCAGTGTTTTCATTCAGCATAAAAACCATTGTCCGGTAAGTTTGGCAGTCCTTCCGGATAGAGTTCGTGCATTTTATTCAGGAAGTTTTCGACTTCCACCTGGCAGTCTGCTATAGGAATGTAATCAAATTCGGTACGGCTCATAGCGCTTTTCATAACAGATGGCGGGATAGGTAATATTTCGCTGCTGAATTCAATAGCCTGGTCTATATTTTCGTTAGCCCAGGTGGTTGATTCAGCAAAAATTCTGGCCATTTCTTTACTTTCTTCCAGATACTCGTTCAGGAAGCTTCTTTGTACAAAAAGGCCCGCAATGGGAATCCTTTTTGGCATACCTGTGCTTTCTCCCCAGAATTCCTGAAAATCCAGGACAATTTTGCCATTTCCTTTTAATATCCCCTGGGTGACAAAGGGTTCCGGCAGTGCCGCATAATCCACTTTACCAGCCACAAAGAGGCTGACTATTTCCGGAGGGGGGGCATAGTTTATCTGCAGATCCTCATCGGGGTCAATGCCCTCTTTCTGCAGGGCGTAACGGGTAAGGATATCAAGGGTGTGGCCTCTGCCCACTGGCATGTAGACATTTTTCCCTTTGAGTGACTGCCAGCCGTCAAAGCTGCTGTTCTCAGGAGCCAGCAGGTAGAAAACTTTCCACTCGTGTACTCCGATAAGGGCAATGTCAATATTTTTGGCATAAATATTGGTAGCAACAGTAATCGGGAGAACGGCAAAATCAGTTTTTTCTGCGGCCAGCAGCGCCAGGGCTTCGTCAGTATTTGTCCAGTAATGCAAATCGAGTATAAAATCAGAGTAAAATTGACCGCTTTCCAAACCTGCTACCGGTATTACTGTAGGACCGGTTGGATTTATCAATGTCGCTCGTTTAACAGTAGGCTCCGGGGGAGTGGAAGAAAAAATCTTCCAGGTAAGGAATACAGCCAGTAAAATGGAAATAAACAACAAAAAACCGATAACCCACAACAAAGGCTTTTTCATTAGCCTAAACCTCCAATCCGGATTAGAATACTTAAAATCTGATTTCTTTTTCAGATTCCTGTACTAAAGCTGTTTTTGGGGAACAGCTCAGGAAACAGCCAAATATCTATTCATATGCTAATAAATATATCACATTTTGCCATATTTTTCATTGTGCAAGAAAAGCATTAAGATTTTTGCAAAAAACAAAAAATATAAAGGAATATATATGAAAGTTTTGCATACTAATTATAGTTGCTGATAATTATTGTGTTGATTATCTTTGAAGCCAATGCCCATTAAAGCTGGTTTTTAATTAAAAAACAATCTTGTTGATGAAAATACCTATAGAATGACCTAATAAAGGTTCTCCTTGTTCTTATTGTCAACAGAATAAAATATGGTTAAACTAAGCCCAGGTAAATTCATTATTTGGACTTCATAACCCCTATCTTGGCCATAGATAAGGGACAAGGGGGATGAAAACGATGTGCTGAATTATGCCTGAGGTTATAATTTTTTCAGAATATCCAAGTAAGCATTTAGAGGACAAATATACTGGGAAAAGGAGGCTGATACGAATGTTAGTAGGCAAAAAGGTTCCTGATTTCAAGGCAGAAGCTTTTGTAAAGGGCGAGATTAAACGAATAAGTGTCCAGGACTACAAAGGACAGTGGGTGGTTCTCTGTTTTTATCCCGGTGATTTTACCTTTGTTTGACCCACAGAGATCTCGAGCATAGCCGTGGGCTATGATGAATTAAAGAAATTGAACGTGGAAGTTTTATCCATTAGTGTGGACAGTGTTTTTTCCCATAAGGTATGGAATGAGACCGAGTTATCCAAAATGGTGGATGGGGGAGTACCTTTTCCCATGCTTACCGACCGTGGCGGTAGCATAGGACGCCTTTTGGGAGTTTATGATGAAGATGCCGGTGTAGATGTCCGGGGCCGTTTCCTGATTGACCCTGAAGGAATTGTTCAGGCTGTGGAGATACTATCTCCCCCGGTAGGACGCAATCCCCACGAACTGCTCCGGCAGATAAAGGCCTACCAGCACCAGCAAAAAACCGGCGAAGTTATGCCATCCGGCTGGGAAGAAGGAGAACCAACCCTGAAACCATCTCCTGCACTAGCCGGTAAGGTATGGGAGGTATGGCAGCCTAAAAAATAAAAAAATAGTTTTCTAAAAAGGCGGGAGCAATCCCGCCTTTTTGCTGCTTAAGATGCCTAAGACAGAGAATGCGCACTAAGGGGAATTTTTGACACGGGCTCGCTACGCTCGCACACAGATCCTGCGGACGCAGATTAACACAGATTCTT
>JAHDSE010000093.1 GCA_018432955.1 Syntrophomonadaceae bacterium | reverse complement strand
TGAATGCTGTAAATGAAATGGTATTTACTTTATGTTTTGTTAGAAAAATTAGATTTGTTTTGTATGATAACAAAGCCTATGAAATACACACGAAAATCCTCGTAGATTCAGGCAAAATATAGAATACAGGGGCTAAACTTTTATCTAGCTATTATCACCATATTGTTGAATTTATTAAATATTTCAAAATTTATGGTATCCTTAACAATAAATATAATTGTCTTTTGCATTATGTATGTTATTCTATTAGGGTATAATTTTGTTTTGTTGCAACAAGAGAAAAAGAAACTATATTTAGCAGGAGGAAACAGAAAGGATGTTTTTTAATCAATTTGAAATAATTCCCATAGTTGCTGAGACCAAGAGTTTTTCCAAGGCTGGCAAGTTACTGCATATATCTCAGCCAGCTATTAGCAGTAAAATCCAGGCTATGGAGGATTATTATAAAGTAAAGCTTTTTAACCGCACATCCCAGGGAGTGACCCTGACCGAAGCCGGTAAAATCATATGTGCTTATGCAGTACGTTTTTTGGATATGCATAATTCCATGGAAGAGGATATTAACGAGTTATTGAATACGGACTCTAAATACTTAACCATAGGAGCAAGCTGTACAGTTGGCAACTATGCTATGCCATGCAGTATCTATGCTTTTAAAGGAAAATATCCTGAAGCCAGAATAAAATTGGATATTGGCAATACAGAGAGTATTCTGGAAAAATTGAAAAACAAAGAAATTGATATTGCTGTAGTAGAAGGCAAAGTGGAAAATCCAGACTTTATTTCTTATAATATCGATACCAGCAATCTTGTTTTTATAGCTTCCAATGAAGATAATAACAGAAAGTATAAAAAAGAAATCAGTCTTAAAGAATTGTCAGCAAAGCCGTTTATTTTACGTGAGCAGGGTTCTGCCATGCGTATCGTTTTGGAAAAAGCTCTGGCTCAATATGGCTACAGTATTGATGATTTGAATATTGTGTCCGAGATGACCAGTATACACGCGGTAAAAGAGCTTGTCAGCGGGGGATTGGGTATTTCGCTGGTTCCTGCAATTGCAATTGAAAAAGAATATAATACAGGAACATTACGAACACTAAAAATCAAAGAGTTTGTTTCAGACCTGGACATGGATGTTAATTTAGTTTATTTGAACTATGAAGAACCCGTGTTTATCACAGAGAAATTTATACGGTTTATTACCCGTAAAGAAGCCTATGATTTTTGTTGGAACCTGAGGAGAGTGTTCTAATTGAATTAACTCCTTCAATAATAAAATTAAGGACTGTGGGTAAGTGTTATCGACTTATCTGCAGTCCTTTTTTTGAGTTATTGGCTGTTAACTCGGGGAAAGCATATTCTGGGCTTATCAACGCAGCTTATTATTCAATAATAAAGTGTGATAACTTGCTGTTTCACGTATATGTTAGAATGTCATTGAGTAACGAAATTCCAATCTTTTTCTAGCCACTTGTATATTTTTATACAGGGGCTTTTTTTTGGGGGGGGATAATTTAATCTGCAAAATAGAACTTGCTCCAAAAGTCAGAAGAGGAATTTTGATCCACTTAGAGACTGAGAGTTTTGCATAATTAAAAAAAATCCAACTTGTCATTCTGAGCGTTAGCGAAGCCAGTTTATTCGTGAGCAAAGTGAACATCAGTAGTGCCCGGAGGGTGAATCTTAAGATCCTTCGGCTTTGCCTCAGGATGACAGTACTAAAATACTTGCCTGATAATACGAAAAAACTGATTATGCAAAAACTCGACTAAAAAGTACCTGAAATAAGCAAGCCCGTAACACTTTTAGGTGATACGGGCGTATCTTTAGGTATTTATTATTTGAGCACCGAATTTTAAGTCAGCCTTTTCAGTTTCTATTTGTCGGCTTTATCACCGTAATTCTCATCATACCATATTTTATGATGATGTTCGGCCCAGTCTTCCCGTACTGTGCCTTTCCACATTCCCCAGAATGATTCTCCTGAACCAGGGTGCAGGGAGCCCAGGTAAGCATGCATACAAACCATGCAGCTGCCAATAACCATGGCAAGATCATGAACAGGATAGGCTATTCTTACCAGGCTGACGGGAATATACTCAGGAAACCACATCATGTATCCGCTTACTACCAATAAGAATACACAGGTCGGGGTTACTATGGAGTTCATTTTTTCACCGCCGTTAAAGCGGGTTTGGGGAGGCATTTTTACATCAAAACCCATAAATTCCAGAGGGAATTTGCTGAGAAAGATTATATCATTTTTACCAAAACGCAGGATATCCTTTATCCAGTTTATTATATCCCGGTAATCAAATATAAAAAAGAAAACAAGAAACAAGGTCAGCCCAACAGCTGCAATCCTGTGAACCCACCCGGCTCCATTATTCCCGCCAAGGATTATTCCCATCCAGGACCAGGAGCTATTTGCGTATAAAACCAATCCCGAAAACAAACACAACAAAAAGGTTACCGTATGTCCCCAATGGGTAATCCTGAATACCTTGTTAAAGCGTTCCACGCGTGGTATATCTTCTCTGTACTCCGAAAGCAGGCGCATTATTTATCCCCCCGTTCTTCATGATCTCCATGCTCGTTTTTATTAGTCAATAACCTGCTGCTGAGAAAACTTGTTGCTGATCCTAACAGGGCCAAAGGAATTAGCCATGCTGCATAAGGTTGAACATAATCCTGCCATACCTCGACAGTAGCAGACACTTTGGGGTGTTCTACCAGACCAAAGTTAGCGGGAGTATCAGTTAATACATATATAAGTCCGGTTCCTCCAACTTCTTCCGGTTGGTAAACATTGGCAAGTGGGAACCTGCCTTTTAAATCCTTGACTCTTTGCTCTGCTTTTGCTCTTAGCTCAGCCCGGTTGCCAAATTGCAGTGCACCGGTAGGACAGGTAGCCACACAGGCGGGTTCCATTCCCTGGCTCACACGATGCATACACATAGTACATTTAAAACTTTTGTCAACAGCCCTGTTATATTGGGGAATTCCAAACGGACAGCTATTAACACAATACTGGCATCCCACACATTTATCCTGATCCTGTACAACAATACCTTCAGGAGTCTGATACAGTGCTCCTACCGGGCAGACCTTTACACAGGCCGGATCCGAACAATGCATGCAGGCTATTTTACTATAAAAATTAACTACATTAGGAAATTTGCCCTTCCAGCCCTGTCTAATTTCTGTAGCAAATGCCCCTTCAGGAATTTTGTTCTCAGCCTTACAGGCAATGGTGCAGGCATTACAACCAATACATTTTGCTACATCCACCAACATTCCTAACTTTTGCTTATCCACAACTACACCTCCATTTTTTCTCCAACAGTTCCCGACTACAATTTAGATAATCTGATTCTTCCGCCAGAAACAATGCTGTTATCCGGGCCAGATTGCTATAAAAAAGATCTTTGCTATATTCTTTTATTTTCTCTAAGAGTTCAGGTAAAAAGCTATTTAAATGCTTCTTAAAAAAAGCAGATTCCTGCTGGATGATCGTTTTGGTTTTATCCGCGTCATTGTTTTCCCGGGACGTATACTCCTGTTCCGACAAATAGGACATAAATTCTAATTCTACTGCGATATGATCCGGTAATAAAATAGAATCATCAGGGAAAATAAGACCTGCTTGTTTGTACGCTGTAGTTAGATCACTTATCGTTTCTCTATCCATGACCAATCCGCTGTTATTTTTATAACAGGATTCGAATGGTGGTACCAGTAGAGCAGAATTGGGAGTATTGATGAACAAGCGGGTATATTCTATTCCCAGAGTATCGGCAACTTGTTCTCCCGGTACATTCTCAAAGGGATTCTTAAAATAATCTTGCTCCTTAACAGGCATTGCCAAATCAAGAAGCAGGTTCTGTAATTCACTAAAGTAAGTTCCGTTAAGAATTTCATTGACGAATTCTTGTTCAGGATAAGCAAAGGAATTGGATAGATATAGATATATTTGTTTACGAATATATGCTTTGTTAAAATCAAAGTAATTTTGCTTGTAATTGTTCATAAGTATCTTTCCTCCTCCTCACTTATCCTGATTGAGGATTTTGCATAATTATCTTTTTAATATGATTCATTGGGTGCTTTGGTACTGTCATCCTGAGGCAACGCCGAAGGATCTTGAGATTCATCCTTCGGGCACTACTGATGTTCGCTTTGCTCACGATTAAGGTGGCTTCGCTAACGCTCAGAATGACATCC
>JAHDSE010000133.1 GCA_018432955.1 Syntrophomonadaceae bacterium | reverse complement strand
CGACCTGATTTTAACTTTTTCAATACCGGCTCTTTCTATTTCATAACCGGTTTCATCATCAATCATTTCATTTTCTTCCACCAGCACTTCTCCTGTCAGTGGATGAACAATAGTATCTATCGAAACCCTTCCGATGATACGCTGGTGCAATGGTTCTATCAATTGCGAACCTTCCATAATTCTTTGTACCCAAATGCCTTCTACGGCTTCACAATCATCTTCTCTTACTATAACGTCCTGGGAAACATCGACCAGCCTCCTGGTCAGATAACCTGAGTCAGCCGTCCGCAAGGCAGTATCAGCCAGGCCTTTTCTGGCTCCGTGGGTAGATATAAAGTATTCCAGGACAGTTAAGCCTTCTCTGAAATTCGCCTTTATTGGTAAATCAATAATTTTCCCGGAAGGATCTGCCATTAGACCCCGCATACCTGCGAGTTGCCTGATTTGCTGGAAGTTACCACGGGCACCAGAGGTTGCCATCATATAAACAGGATTATCTTCAGGCAAAGCAGCTTTCAAGGCTTCGGTAACATCATCTGTCGCCTGGTTCCATATTTCAACAACCTGCGCATGCCTTTCTTCATCTGTAATTAAACCTACCTGGTAATCCTGTTCTATTGATTCAACATCCTTATCCGCTTCAGACAAAATCTGGCTTTTGGCCAGAGGTGTCTCAAAATCAGTGATCCCTACGGTAACACCTGCGCGGGTGGCATAACTGTAACCCAGTCTTTTTATTCCATCCAGCATTTCCGCAGTCCTGGCATTACCTTCTACCCTATAGCCGTCATATACAATATTCCCCAGTTTCTTTTTATCAATCACTTCATTAAAAAAGCCAAGGCTATCAGGTATTATCTCATTAAAAATTATTCTTCCTATGGAAGTTTCCATAATCTCTTCCCTGTATGTCTGTTCCTCATTGAATTTAAGTATTTGCTCCCAGTTTTTCTCGGGCAATTGCATTTTGACTTTGATTTTTTCATGCAAAGTTATTTTATTCAATACATAGGCCATCCTGGCTTCTTCAGGACTGCTGAATCTCTTGGGATTTTCAATCTTCCAGTCATTCTCTCCCATATAGGTCAGATAGAAAAGCCCAATAACCATATCCTGAGTAGGCGTAACCACAGGTTTGCCATCTTTAGGATTAAGGATATTGCAACTGGAAAGCATTAATAAACGGGCTTCTGTCTGGGCTTCTGCTGACAGCGGCACATGTACTGCCATCTGGTCACCATCAAAGTCGGCGTTATAGGCGGTACAAACCAGAGGATGAAGCTGAAGCGCCCGACCTTCAACCAGTACCGGTTCAAAAGCCTGAATTCCCAAGCGATGCAGGGTGGGCGCACGATTGAGCAATACCGGATGTTCTTTTATTACATCATCTAGTATATCCCAGACCTCTTCGCGACCTCTTTCAACCATTTTTTTCGCACTTTTTATATTAGAAGCAATAGCTCGATCAACAAGCTTTTTCATTACAAAAGGTTTGAACAGCTCCAGGGCCATTTCCTTGGGAAGACCACACTGGTGCATTTTAAGCCTGGGACCAACTACTATGACCGACCTTCCTGAATAATCAACCCGTTTGCCCAGAAGGTTCTGGCGAAAACGTCCCTGCTTGCCTTTAAGCATATCACTTAGCGATTTAAGCGGACGGTTACCGGGACCTGTTACCGGCCTGCCTCTTCTGCCATTGTCCACCAGAGCGTCAACTGCTTCCTGCAGCATTCTCTTTTCATTGCGGACAATAATATCCGGTGCTCCCAAATCGAGCAGCCTTTTTAAGCGATTATTCCGATTGATCACCCGGCGATAAAGATCATTTAAATCTGAAGTGGCAAAACGGCCACCATCCAACTGCACCATTGGCCTCAGGTCTGGCGGAATAACCGGCAGGACATCCATTATCATCCATTGTGGATTATTGCTGGATAATCTGAAGGATTCCACTACTTCCAGACGTTTAATTGCTCTGCTTTTTCTTTGTCCGGTAGTACTGGCTATTTCTTCTTTAAGCTCATGGGACATCTTTTCCAGATCAACTTCTGCCAGGAGTAATTTAACCGCTTCGGCTCCTATCCCAGCCGTAAAAGAATCTCCATATCTTTCGCGGTTTTCCCGATACTCTCTCTCATTTAAAAGTTGTTTCCTTAAGAGAGGGGTGTCTCCAGGAGAAATCACTATATAATTTACAAAGTAGATAACCTTTTCCAATACCTTGGGAGATATGTCCAATAACAAGCCCATCCGGCTGGGAATTCCTTTTAAATACCATATGTGGCAAACCGAAGCCGCCAGTTCGATATGCCCCATTCTTTCTCTTCTTACTTTGGAGGTTGTAACTTCAACACCACAACGGTCACAAACAATTCCCCGGTGCCGTACCCTCTTGTACTTCCCGCAGTGACACTCCCAATCCTTGACCGGGCCAAAAATTTTTTCGCAAAACAGTCCTTCTTTTTCCGGTCTTAAGGTGCGATAATTAATGGTCTCAGGTTTTTTTACTTCTCCGCTACTCCAGGAGCGTATTTGTTCCGGAGAAGCCAGGGATATTTTGATCCGTTCAAAGTTGTTTACATCCAACAAATCAGTCTCTCCCTTCCAGCCAGTATCATCCATACTGGTACAATCTTTCATACATTAAATGTAATCCTTGGCTCTGAGCTTGATATATTTTATCTCAAGGCTTTCCAGTCAACCGCAAAACCTAAATGCCTCCCAGAATACCCGCCGCCTTTTCATCATCTTCATTATTGTCATTGTCAACAACGCTGCTCTCTATTTCACTATGCAAGTCATGCGGCCTTCCAACGGTTGATTCGGGAATCTCCAAGCCTAATTCCCTGGCTTTCTCTTTTTCATTGACTTCATAATCCACATCCTTTATCTGGATTTCCCTGTCATCACCGGACAAAATGCGGACATCCAGGGCCAAACTCTGCAGTTCCTTTATCAAGACTTTAAATCCTTCAGGCACACCGGGTTCTGGAATGTTTTCTCCTTTGACAATGGATTCATAGGTTTTGAGCCTTCCCACTACATCATCCGACTTGACTGTCAGTATTTCCTGCAGGGTATAAGAGGCTCCATAGGCTTCCAGAGCCCAGACTTCCATTTCTCCAAATCTCTGTCCGCCAAATTGGGCTTTACCTCCCAGGGGCTGCTGGGTAACGAGCGAATACGGCCCAATTGAGCGGGCATGTATTTTATCATCAACCAGGTGAGCCAGTTTCAGCATATAAACATAACCCACGGTTACTTCGTGGTCAAATTTTTCTCCGGTTCTTCCATCATAGAGAACTGCCTTCCCGCTCTCAGGCAAACCCGCTTCACGCAGCTTGGCAAAGACATCGTGTTCATTGGCACAGTCAAATACTGGAGTAGCAATGTTGATACCCAGAGTTTTAGCTGCCCATCCCATGTGGCATTCCAGTATTTGTCCAATATTCATACGTGAAGGTACTCCCAGCGGGTTCAGGACTATTTCAACAGGTGTCCCATCTTCTCGGTAAGGCATATCTTCTTCAGGCATGATTCTCGATATTACTCCTTTGTTGCCGTGACGTCCCGCCATTTTATCGCCTTCGGATATTTTGCGTTTTTGAGCTATATATACCCTTACCAGTTGATTAACTCCCGGGGGCAGTTCATCGCCTTTTTCCCGTGAAAAACGCTTGACATCAACTATCTTTCCAGCCTCGCCATGAGGTACTCGCAATGAGGAATCCCTTACCTCACGGGCTTTTTCTCCAAAGATAGCCCTTAGCAGTCTTTCCTCCGGAGTCAGCTCAGTTTCACCCTTGGGCGTAACCTTGCCTACCAGAATATCATCCGGTCTCACCTCAGCTCCAACCCTGATAACGCCTTCATTATCCAAATTCCTCAACATATCTTCCGAGACATTGGGAATATCGCGGGTAATCTCCTCAGAGCCAAGCTTGGTATCGCGCGCCTCACATTCATATTCTTCTATGTGAATAGAAGTAAAAACATCTTCCTTAACAAGTTTCTCTGAAATAAGAATGGCATCCTCATAGTTATATCCTTCCCAGGGCATAAAAGCCACCAGTACATTGCGTCCCAGGGCCAGTTCCCCATAGTCTGTGCTTGGTCCATCAGCAATAATGGTATCGGCGGAAACCCTTTCGCCGACCTTCACTATGGGCCTTTGATTATAACAGGTACCCTGGTTGGAACGAACAAATTTGAGCAGTCTATAGTGGTCGAGCTCTTTATTCTCTGTTTCAATAATAACTTCAGTGGCACTTACCTTTTTTACCACTCCGGCTCTCTTGGATATTACTACTGCACCTGAATCCTTGGCCGCTTTATACTCCAGCCCGGTTCCTACAACAGGAGATTCCGTTTTAATGAGTGGCACTGCCTGCCTCTGCATATTGGCTCCCATCAATGCACGGTTAGCGTCATCGTTTTCCAGAAATGGTATTAATGACGTTGCCACACTAAAAACCTGTTTGGGGGAAACATCCATATAGTCAACCCGGTTAACTGGTACTTCGAGTATTTCTTCTCCATAGCGGGCTTCAACTTTTTCTCCGATGAAATAGCCGTTTTCATCAAGGCGTGAATTTGCCTGGGCCACCACGTATTCATCTTCTTCATCAGCAGAAAGGTAATATATCTCATTTAAAACCCTTCCAGATTTTTTATCTACTTTGCGATACGGTGTTTCTATAAAACCAAAATCATTCACCCTGCCAAAGGTAGCCAATGAGCCAATCAGCCCTATATTAGGCCCTTCAGGGGTTTCAATGGGGCATATTCTGCCATAGTGCGAATGATGTACATCTCTGACCTGGAAACCGGCTCTTTCTCTGGTCAATCCCCCAGGTCCCAGAGCACTGAGGCGCCTCTTGTGAGTCAGTTCAGCCAGCGGATTGGTCTGGTCCATAAATTGTGATAACTGGGAACTGCCAAAAAACTCTTTAACTGCTGCAGTTATCGGTCTGATATTTATTAAAACCTGGGGAGTCAGGGTTTCAACATCATGAATACTCATTCTCTCCCTTACAACTCTTTCCATTCTAACCAGACCGGTTCTGAATTGATTCTGCAATAGTTCCCCAATGGAACGAAGCCTCCTGTTACCCAGGTGGTCTATGATATCAGTCTTTCCTTCTCCTTTTATCAGATTAAGCAGGTATCTGATAGTACTGGTTATATCTTCAACAGTCAGGTATCTGATTTCCACTGGAATGTCCAGGCCAAGTTTTTTGTTCACCTTGTACCGTCCCACATTAGCCATATCATAACGCCGGGGATCAAAAAACAAGTTGTTCAGCAACTGCTCAGCTGCATCCTCGGTAGCCATTTCACCCGGCCGCAGTCTTCTATAAAACTCGATCAGGGCTTCTTTTTTATTGGTAGTACTGTCTTTTTCAAGTGTTTTTTCTATGGTTTCATCATCGTTATATAACTCCTTTATTGACTCATCAGTCTCATAACCAATAGATCTCAGGAGAACCGTAACCGGTATTTTTCTGGTTTTGTCTATCCTGGTATAAATTATCCCGGCACTATCCATTTCCAATTCAAACCAGGCACCACGATTGGGAATAATTGTTGCACCATATAATTTATGTCCCGCTACATCAACACGCTCATTGAAATAAACTCCCGGGGATTTGACCAGCTGACTTACTACAACTCTCTCAGCTCCATTAATAATAAAAGTCCCTTTATCAGTCATCAGGGGAAGATCTCCCATATAGACTTCCGATTCCTTGATTTCACCATTTTCTTTATCAGTTAACCTGACTTTGAGTTTGAGAGGCGCCTGAAAACTGACATCCCGCTCTTTACATTCATGAACTTCGTATTTGGGCTCTCCCATACTATAATCAATAAAATCAAGTTCCAGGTTACCTGTAAAATCAGAAATGGGGAAAACTTCACGAAGGGCATCTCTCAAGCCCTTTTTCAGGAACCATTCATATGAACTCAACTGTATCTGAATCAAATTTGGAAGTTCAATAGGTTCCTTTATCCGTGAGTAACTGAGCCTTTTCACCTTACCGTATACTTCTATTTGAGCCATTACGATATTCACCCCTTTAATTTATTCCCAAAAGAGTGAAAAGCAAGGCCTAACCTAAAACCTCGCTAAACCTCGCTTTTTAATCAAAGCTTTCACTACCAACATTTTTACCATAAAAACCAATAATTAATCATTTGAATGGCAATTATTAATGATAGCACAAAAGCTAAAACCAGTCAAGAAATCTCACTATATTTATTCATCTCTTGGATTGTCTTTTTCTTCCAGAACCTTGTCAAGGGAATACTCTTCTTCTATCAGGGCATTTACTCTTCTGAGGCGAAGCAAAAATACTATTACTATTATCGAAAAACCAAAAACAAAAAGAAAAACCCCCAAAGAAAACCCATCTATAACAACAGCTTTCAAAAGCAGCTCTTCATTCATCATATCCTTTATCTGGGCAAATTTCCAGGTAGCTGTCAATTCATTGACTTCTTTAGCGGAATCAGCAGAAATAATCCCAGGGACTGTAATCTTCAATTCAGCACCATAGAGTTCAGCAACTTGAGCATATACGCTTGTAGGAGGAACAGTCTTTTCATCCGCCTTCAAGGAAATGATTTTGAATAATATGTAATCCTTTTCACTAATAAGAACAGGCAAGCGATCAGACAAATCATTGTAATCCTGCCAGGTTTCCACCTCTCTGGAAAGCATGGCCTTCTCTTCGGTAATGGAATAGTCCCATTCGTCGTCCTCGACCGCAATTTCGTGAGCAAAAATACTGAGCCTTTCCTGAATTTTGTCATCTCCCCCCCAGCTTAATTGCCATTCGAGCTGGCCGGCAAGACAACGGGATGGAAAAAGCAATAAAACAAAGATTAAGAATAATGGGAAATACTTTTTCATATTAAGATCATTTCCCTTCTTTATATAATCAATCTAAATATAAATTATAACATATAATAGACTCAGTTCAAACGCATTCATTACGAATTACGAAAATTTAAAATTTCGAAAACAAAAAGGCACCGCATAAAAGCGGCACCTTATAAAAGCAAGGATTGTTATTTTAGTTCTACACTTCCGCCAGCTTCTTCGATTTTAGCCTTAATTTCGTTGGCTTCTTCTTTGCTGATCTTCTCTTTTATCGGGTTGGGTGCTTCGTCAACCAGAGCCTTGGCTTCCTTAAGTCCCAAACTGGTAAGCTCTCTTACAGCTTTTATAACATTGATTTTCTTATCCCCGGATGAAGTAAGGATAACATCAAATTCGGTCTGCTCTTCTGCAGCTTCGGCTGCTCCTGCTGCTGCGGGAGCAGCGGCAACTGCCATAGGTGCTGCTGCACTTACGCCAAATTCTTCTTCCAGAGCCTTGACCAGCTCCGAAAGCTCCAGAACGGTTAATTCTTTAACAATATCAATAACTTCCTGAACTTTACTCATCAATAATAACCCCTTTCAAACTGTTTTTTTATCTTCACAAATTATTCACTAGTTTTCAGCTTGCTTCCTTTTGTTCCTTAACCTGGTTAAGCGCCCTGACCAAACCGCTGAGATTGGCCTGAAGAACATAAGCAAAACTGGTAATTGGAGCCTGCATAGTACCTACTACCTGAGCAAGAAGAACTTCCTTTGAAGGCAAATCAGCCAGTGCCTTGATATCATCTGGCGCAACCACACGTCCTTCAAGCACTCCTATCTTTATTTCCAACTTTTTGTACTGCTTGATAAAATCATACATCGTTTTAGCTGGTCCAACCATGTCTTCATTACTGAAGAGAACTGCATTCGGTCCTTCAATATGTTCGATAAAGTCCTCATAGCCGAGATTCTTAACGGCAAACCTGGTCATGGTATTTTTCAATACTTTAAATTCCACCCCGGGAGCTCTCAGCTTATTCCTTAAATCGCTCATTTCTTCGACATTAATGTTTCTATAATCAGCAAATATAACCAGGTTTGCTGATCTCAGTTTTTCCTCAATATCTGCTACGATTTTTTTCTTTTCTTCAATTTTGGGCATTTTCTTTTCACCCCCTCTTTTTAATATTGCTATACTCTAATACATTCTTTAAACCTGACATAATGGCTGAATTAAATTAAAAGCCTCTGCAAACAGAATGCAGAGGCTTTTGATTGCCACAAGGACAAGTTTATCATCATAACCTCGGCAGGCGAAACTCAACATTCTTTAAGGCTCAGGCCACCGGCTGTCTGCAGTCTTTGTTTTCAATTTTATAGTATTTCTTTATTTTACTTGTTAGCTGCCATTAATACAATAGGATTAATCTTTATCCCAGGACTCATAGTAGAACAAACACTGACTGAACGCATATACTGACCTTTTGCAGCAGCCGGTTTTGCCTTGATGAGTGCTTCCGCAAATGTATTGAGATTATCCATTAGCTTATCCAGGTCAAATGATACCCTTCCAAGAGGAACATGCACTATTGAATTTTTGTCAACACGGTATTCTATTCTACCGGCCTTTAATTCGCTTATAGTACGTTCAATATCAAAGGTAACCGTACCTGCTTTGGGATTGGGCATTAGCCCTCTGGGACCCAATAGTTTTCCCAATTTACCTACAACAGCCATCATATCTGGAGTAGCGACAGCTACATCAAAATCAAACCAACCACCCTTAATTTTTTCAGCCAGTTCTTCGCCACCTACATAATCAGCTCCTGCGTTTTCAGCTTCTTTCTGCTTCTCGCCCTTGGCGAAAACCAACACTTTGCGGGTTTTCCCCGTTCCATGGGGCAGGCTGACTGTTCCCCTTACCTGCTGATCAGCATGGCGTGGATCAACTCCAAGTTTAATGTGAACCTCAACGGTTTCGTCAAATTTTGCCGTTGCTACTTCCTTGACCAGTTGCATAGCCTCTGCTGGTTCATACAATTTCATGCGATCGATTTTCTTATTTACTTCTTTGTAAGCTTTTCCTCTTTTCACTTTTTAACCTCCCTGTGGTTTATGCGGATTAAATCCTCCCACTTATTTAATTAGTAATTAGTAATTAATAATTCAGGTGAGGAAAACTATCGTTTTCCTTTTTGATTGAATGTCATTAATCTGCGACTTCCAGGCCCATGCTGCGTGCAGTACCTTCTATCATCCTGACAGCTGCCTCCAGGTCTGCAGCATTGAGATCTGCTTTCTTGGTTTCAGCTATCTCAATCAACTTGGCACGACTTACTTTTCCAACCTTGTTAATGTTTGGTTCACCGGAACCTTTTTCGACATTAGCTGCTTTTTTAAGCAGGTCAGAGGCTGGAGGAGATTTTACAATAAATGAAAAAGATCTGTCTGCATAAACAGTTATCTCAACAGGAACAATATATCCTGCCTGGTCAGCCGTTTTTGCATTATACTCCTTGCAAAACCCCATAATATTCACACCATATTGACCCAGAGCCGGACCAACTGGTGGTGCTGGTGTTGCTTTACCTGCGGCTATCTGTAATGATATTTTTCCCATAACCTTTTTGGCCATTTTCCCACCTCCCTGGCACTTTGCGTACTTAGTAACTGGAGTTCAAAGACAGTTTTATTTCAACAGGATCTATGCCCTGACTCTCAGCCTTTGCCTGTCTATAGGCTATATTTTTTCTATCTGTTCATAATCAAGCTCAACAGGGGTTTCTCTGCCAAACATGGAGATATTCACCCTGATCTTCCCCCGATCAGCAAGCAGTTCTTTTACTACACCTTCGAAATTTGCAAAAGGTCCGGTTTTCACCCTGATACTCTCGCCGACTTCGATATCAATAATCCTGGGTTTTTTCTCAATCAAACCCATTTGCATCTTGATTTTCTTGATTTCTTCATCCTGTAAAGGAATGGGCTTGCCTCCACTTCCCACAAAACCAGTAACCCCTGGAGTATGACGAACAACATACCATGAATCTTCGCTCATAGTCATATTAACAATTACATATCCCGGAAAAACCCTTTTGGATGTAACTTTTCTCTTGCCGCCCTTATATTCTACTTCATCTTCCTCAGGAATAATCACTTCAAAGATCTTGTCCTGCATATTCATAGACTCTACTCTTTTGGCAAGGTCAACCTTGATTTTGTTTTCATAGCCGGAATAAGTATGCACTACATACCACTCACCTTGCTCGGCATTTGATTTATATGTCTTCTCTTCTTCTATATTTTTGTTTTGTTCCAATTCCTGTTCAACGCTGATTGGAACCACCTCCTCCACGCTTAAGCAAAGGCATCAAACAGCTTTTGCAGTACAAAAGAAAGGCCGGTATCAAATAGCCACATTATTAATACTATGATAAGAACCGCTACTATAACAACCCCTGTATAAGCCAGCAGTTGCCGTCTGTTGGGCCAGTGAACCTTTTTGAGCTCGCTATAAACACCCCTGATATAGCCTTTCCCACTTTCCCACCAGCCCTTTATAGCCGGTTCTCTTTTTGCCGGAATACTGTTTTTAGACAATTTTATTCACATCCCTGATATTACTTGATTTCTTTGTGGATAGTATGGGTATTGCAGAACCTGCAATATTTTCTTAGCTCCACTTTTTCACTGTGCTTTTTCTTGTCTTTGGTAGTGGTATAATTTCTTTGTTTGCATTCAGAACATGCCAGTGTAATACCTACTCTCATCTCAAACACCTCCATCCTATAGACAAAAACCCATAATAATCTATCATAAGGCCGGCAATTATGTCAATAGAAGCTCGTATGCAAAACTTAAATACCCAGGCTGCTTTCATTCAAGATTAAATGCTGTTTACCCAACGATGTCTTGGGTGCCGCCCGCTTTTTATCCTTTAAGCTTGTTCAATTGTTTTTCCCTACTCGCTTATGGATGTTACTACTCCTGCTCCTACTGTCCTGCCACCTTCTCTTATGGCAAAACGCAGTCCTTCTTCTATGGCTATGGGAGTTATCAATTCTATTGCCATCTGTATGTTATCTCCTGGCATTACCATTTCCACTCCCTCTGGCAACTGGATTACCCCCGTTACATCTGTGGTTCTAAAATAAAACTGCGGTCTGTATCCTCCAAAAAACGGCGTATGCCTTCCGCCTTCTTCTTTCGTTAATACGTATACTTCTCCTTTGAATTTGGTCAAGGGCTTGATGCTTCCCGGCTTCGCCAGTACCATCCCTCTCTCTACTTCTTTCCTGTCCACTCCTCTTAACAGGGTCCCTATGTTATCTCCTGCTTCTGCATAGTCCAGAAGCTTCCTGAACAT
>JAHDSE010000109.1 GCA_018432955.1 Syntrophomonadaceae bacterium | reverse complement strand
TTAGTTGGTACCACGTTATGGGATATGAGTTTACTGAAATATTTATCCCAGTCATTGATAATCATGGGCTCAAAAACGATTTCTTTAAAACCGTTTTTGGTAGATTCGTATATATTCTTATCGGCAAACGACAAACGCAATTGCAACAGGGCTTCCTGTAAGGAACTTTTAAATTGCAGGGCGTTTTTGTTAATATCTGATGAATTCGTTTCTAAAGAATCCGCGCCTGAAGCGGCATCTATAAAGCTCCCGGTCTGTTGGAAGACCTGTACGAACTTTTGATAATCAGCGCTCCCGGGATCAATTTGGAACATGTTCTTCTCTACCAGGATCGTTCTTTGGGCATACCAGTCCAGGGCTTCTTTCAACTTGTCTTTATAATCGCTGCCCAATATCCGGCCGGCAAAATCAATTTTGGCAAGATTCTGTCCGTATACCGCGCCGCAAGTTTTATCATAATCCGCCCAGGGCGTTTGCGATAGTTCTATCATGCTATATAGTATGGAATCCATGGTTTCCACCAGTGTCCACTGCTGTTTTTCGGTCAAATCACTTGCCAAATCCTCCGCATTAATAGCTATCAGTCTTTGTTTTAACTGGCTGGACTGGTAGTGACGTTCTTCTTCTTTGGTCGCGGCTCGAACGTTAAGGTTCTCTTCAGTAGGCTCCCAATTAGGGTCTATCTCCGGTATAGACGCAGTTTCATTTTTCTTTATCGAATCCTCAATATTGATAGGCGCGCAAATGAACCACGGCCGTGGTTCACCGGCTATATAATTAATACCCATGTTTAAACACTCCTTAACACATTTTGCATAATAAAATTGCTGTTGCATTTAGTACGAAAATAAGCTCTAAGCATATCATTTTTATACGTGGTTGTGTCCTCCAGACATGGAAGGTTAGTTTATCAAAAGGACAATTTACTGCTTTTAAGGTTAGTAGTCCAAGTTGGTACTGAACATGTGGATTACCAATTCATTGGCGTAATTGCCGTCATCACCCCGGACATCAAAGTCGGCGTCGGAGTAGCGGAACACATAACCCCCGGCTGGCATCCGATGTGTCCAATAGGATGACGGAATCAACATATCAACAAAGAACTCGCCGTTTGAATTCGCATTTCCGTAGCCATATACCCGGGGATAATAGTTGTTGGTACTATCAAACATGATTGAGATGTCTGCATTGGGCACAGGATGGCCCTGAGCATCTGTGGCAACGCCCCGTACTTCAACGTCATTGGCGGAATACTCATCGCCTGGTTCTCCTGTTATTGACCTGCCATCGACCACGAATTTGCTGCCGCCGAAAGCATCAGTTCGCTGACCCGAATAGAAATATGGGGGAGCAGAATAGTATCCCATAATCTGATTTATTTGTACGTTGCTGGCGCGTTTGCGAAGCTTAATCTGATAGCTGTTGCTGTTGCTGTAGGTACTAGGATGTACACGAAAATAGTAAGTGCCGCTGCTAAGATTTAAATAGTAGGCATAACCTTCCTCTATATCACGAATGTAAGTAAGACCGCCATCGGATACCTGGTATAAGCCTAGCCAATTAGTACCATTACCATCAGTATGAAGAAAATCCAGCCGGTATTTGTCCGTTTCGGCAACTGACAAACGGAAAAAGTCATTGTCATAAGCATTGTCGATGTCTTCTTCTATATTTACATTGGTTTGAGCAGGGACGGTTACGTAGCTTGGTGTGAATAGATTATCATTTGGCTCGCGGGAATTGTAGCTAGTAGACTCCACGACCCTAAGGCCATACGAATCGGTTGTACTGGATCCGGAAACTGCTTCAACCAGTACGTAATAATCACCAGCATTTACAATAGCGCTGACCTGTTCACGTCCAAAATGGCTTTGCAGACTGGGTGCATAATTGGACGAGGCAACTCCGGTATATCCTCCTGAAGGATTGATATGGTACAGGGCTATGTCATAATCCAGACCGGCTGGAACATCCAACATCTCGGTTATTTTGCCGCTGGTGGGAACTTGAAGATAATACAAATGCTGCTGACCCTGAGCAGTAAGATATCCACCATATAATTGATTTAACTGAATCTGGGGGGCATTTAAAGGGTTATAGACTGTTGCACTGACGGTGCTTTGAGATGGTGAAACACCCTCGTTATTTTGATCATTAATCTGGCTCTTCTGGTTCAAATTTTGCACAGCCTGTAATTCAATAGCGCTCATATTTTGCTTCGAGGATAAATTTGGTTCAACGATCGTTTGCTGGGCAGTGTCAGGTGTGATCAACTCACAGTTCTCCCGAGGATTATTTATAATTTGAGATTGATTGCTATCCGTTGCTGAACCGAGTGATATGGGTGTTATACATAATAACATAAGCAAGATAAGTACAGAAAGCGCTATATTTTTACGATTTGACATTAATTTTTTCCTCCTTTAATCTATTGTGACTAATTGATTAAATTACCCCCCTCTCCATAAAATAAAATATATAGTTGCTCTTTAAATCCCCAACGGAATCATCTAGCTCACATGTTCATTTTCCTGCCTAAAATAGATATCGGCTACATAAATGGAATTCTTTAGGAATAAATAATAATTGCGCTTGGAAACCAAAATATTGCTGCAACCGCTAACAAAAAATTGTTACTGGTGCTGTAGGTGCGGCTATAGACATCAACCCATTTTGATCCATTCCACCTCTGCAAATAGAACTTGGTATCCGACCCTTATAATTTCCACTGACTTGAATAGAGGCGGAACGGATCTTCGGTTTAGAAATTTAGCTCTATGAATATCATGTTGTGCTCATCTCGCTTATTGTTTATGAATCAATCATAATATGCTTTTAATTCTTATATATTAAGCAGAATAATTCAGAATTTCTGTATACTTTTAATCAGGAATAAACCTATATAAAATGAGTAGCCGGAGTGCGCATTTCAATTGCAGAGGTCATAAGGAAACAGGTCGGGAGAAGGGTTCCTTAACCTTTTTTTGTTTTGGAAAATAAATGTAAGAATATGAATACTA
>JAHDSE010000026.1 GCA_018432955.1 Syntrophomonadaceae bacterium | reverse complement strand
AGCAATTTATTAACCATCCGTTCATATTGTAGATTCCAATAAATATAAAAACATTAAAGAAAAAAAATCAGTGTAAATCTGTTAAATCCGTGTGCGAGCGTAGCGAGACCGCGTCAAAAAACACCTTGTTGCGCATAATCTGTCTACTGCTCAGTCGCTATTTGCTTTTCCGGCGGAAGCGGGCGAAGCGGCCTACGGGGTCCAGCAAAATAATAGTGATGAGCAGCAGGATAACAGCCAAACTACCGTCCAGAATAAAATTGTACTGCCATGGTGCCAGGGCTTCAGTCGGAATACTTTGGGCAATTCCTCCTCCCCCCATACCATAGCTGATTCTCTGAATAAAATTACTTATGGAAAAATGCATACCATACGACGGAAATATTGAAAACAATGCCACCAGCGGATTCATGTATGCTATCCAGGGGACAGTCGGCTGAGAGGAATTCCCCATGTTCACAGTACCCAAAAAAGCCGCCAGTGCCAGAGTGCCTGCCAGAAAGAAAAATACAATTATATAGCTTACTACCATAGAAACCTGGGTACGTCTAAAAATGGTGGAACAAAAGATTCCGATCGCCCCAAAGGTAACAGCAGTTACCAGGTATATTAGAAATACCCATGCAATTTCACGCAAAAGCACTCCTCCGAAAAAATACACCAGTGAAAAAACAGGTAATGACGCCAGAATCAGCAGAAGGATGTAGCTTATAGAAGCCAGCAGCTTATTCAAGACTATTGAAGCAGCTGAAAGGCGGGTACACAATAAGAGATCCAGGGTTTGCCTTTCTCTTTCTCCATTGATTACTCCTGCAGTTAAAGCTGGAGTAACAAAAGATACCAGCATAAGCTGAAAAACCGTCAGGATAACGTAAATCTGCGGCCCAATGTCGGGCGTGAAGCCAGAATAATACATTTGCTTTTCATTCATCCAGTAGTATCCCAGGCAAATAAGCCCCAGAACTCCGAGGTACAGACTTACTACCAGGGGAGATTTCCAGCTCCGCATCCGGGATATGAACTCTTTTCCCAGAATGGGATTAACTACAAAGGCTTTCATTACTGGACCACCCCTCTCGTAATCTGCATAAATACATCCTCTAACTTGCTCCTGGAGAGTGAAAAAGATACTACAGGAATCTCTGCCTGCATCAAAGCAGTAAGAATTCTGTTCATCTCCTGTTCGTCTCCTGAAAATGGAAGCTCCAGAATCCTATCCGCCGTGTTCAATACATTCATATTCATTTCATCTCGCAGAACAGCCTCAGCCTCGGCGGTTTTTTCCATGACCTTGATCTCCAGGGACTGCCCCTCTCTGGTTCTCTGCATAATCTCCTCGACAGTACCGCTAACCACCATCTGCCCCGCTTCAATAATGCCCATATGGGTGCATATTTCCGCCATTTCCGAGAGAATATGTGAGCTCACTATGATGGTTTTACCCATAGACTTGAGTTCTTTCAAGATTTCCTTCACTTCCAACCTGGCTCGAGGGTCCAGACCTGAAGCCGGTTCATCCAGAATCAATAGCCTGGGATCATGAATCAGGCAGCGGGTCAAGCAAAGCCTTTGCTTCATGCCTCTGGATAAAGAGTCCACATAAGCCTCCCGCTTATGACTCAAGTCTACCAGTTCCAGCAATTCATCAATAGTCTTTTTTCTTCTGGCAGATGGGATACCATAACTGGCACCGTAGAAGTCAAGGTATTCATCTACCTTCAAGTCATCATAAACCCCAAAAAAATCAGGCATATAACCTACCAGCTGTCTTATCCGGCGCGGATCAGAGATCACTTCTTCTCCATCAATCCAGGCCTTTCCTGAACTGGGGCGAAGCAATGTTGCGAGAATTTTAAAGGTAGTGGTCTTTCCCGCACCATTGGGACCGATAAAGCCGAAGATGGCACCTTCATCTACTTTGAAGGAAAGCTCATCAACTGCTGTAAGCTTTCCATATTTTTTGCTTAATCCTTCTACTTGCAGCATATTAGTCCCCCCCTTTGACTGAATCGTTCTCGTTCCCTGTATTTTGCTGTTTCAATCCTGGATTTTCTTCAGTCGGTGAATTTTCCGAGTCAGAATTTCTATCCAGATAATGTCCTTCCATAGTCATACTGAGACCGGTAACCCGAATATAAGGAGTTTTAGTGTTAGCTGTTCCTATTCGCAGCTTGATTTCCCCTGCCGGTGAGATAACTTCCCTCCAATTTTCAATAGGAATAGCTACAGGCTGACAGGCTATTTCTTCCCATCTCTCATGAGATAAATTGTATATTTCCACTTTGGCTCCCCTATTTCTGTTCTGTTCCAGGCCCAGCAGGAGTTTTAATTCATCAACTTCCAGGTTTTTCATGGAAAAAGGTATTTCCAGGTCAAAGTAAATCGTACCATTCTCCAGATAATAACCCATAATCTCCTGGTGGTAATTAGTGCCTTCTATGGAAACAACCCGTCCATTGATTAGCCCTGCAGGAACCGAGATCTTGTTGCCGCTCTGCATTTGTAGCTCCACTGGAGAAACCAGAAGAGTAGAATGGTATTCCATTCCACGATCATCCTTGATGTTCAGCCCATCCATAGCTTCTGCTGAACGGCCAAAAAACACTAACGATGCCTGCAACTCTCCTGAATAATATAATACGTCCATGGCCTGGCGACTGATTTGTTCATCTCTGGAATTGTTTTGTCTGTACCATTCGGGACGCTGAACCGGGTAATTCTCAAATATGCGGTAAAACATTGAGTTGCCGCGGTTGGCAGCATTGATTCTAGGGTGCAGATCTATTACCACTGATTCACCGGGAGCCATTTCCCCAATTTTTTGGTAGCCATAAGCATTTAATACCACACAATCAAAGAGCTTCATAGCTGTATCATTAGTCACCTTCCCCTGAATATGTCCATTACTGCTTTTAAGCTCAGCAGAAATTTCTCCCGGCTTGCTTACTATGTCACGACACTCAACGCTGCGCATGGACCATCTGCTGTCATCGCCAAACTTCACGCTGGTATCCTGATCCTGAAACACGGTAGCTATTGGCTTCTTTTCTTCTTCAGTTCCAATACTCCCACCTATTACTCTAATTCCGCTGTACCCATATTCATTCATGGGATATACACTTATCAGCTTCTCTCCCTGGAATTTAAAGGTGTAATCCTTTACCGTCGGGGCAAAAACTCCTATTGAAGAATTCACCTCGGCATAATCAAAGCCCGGCTCCAGTTTTACTATAGATATAACATTGGTAAAAACATCCCGGCCTTTGAGCTTGAAGCCCCAAACATAGGTAGCTGTAAAAAGGACTACAGCCAGTAAGGGGATAGCAACCCATCCCAGATCTCTCCTGTCGAACTTCTTCAACAGTAAGTATACCCCCGGGCCAAGTATTAAGACATAACCAAGGAGGAAAATTGCCAGGGTATTCCCATCCGGCAGATCAGATGCCGGTATACTGCGCAAGAGCGAGCTCATCCGCTGCGGCCCTCCATAGTATTTCTCTGATACAGCATTCCCCGCGCTTATAAGCTGGTGGGGATCAGTAGTGGACAGGATATTCCACCACAACTTTTCATTGCCCGCCCAGGACGCAAAAGGTTCCTGGGCCAGATCAAATCCCAGGTAAAGAACATTCCCCCGACCTGTATCACTGAGCACAATAATAGGTATAGCAGCATCCATTACCATTGGCTGCCCTTTTGTTAACTCACCTGTGCTGATAGCAAATTTACTTCCTGCCGGCAGCTTATTCCCTGCATATTTCTCCAGTTCGGGGAGAGCCGCAATACTCATACTTCCATTTGCTTTAAGCGGTAGTAGATTCCCTGGCACAGGAGATAAGGTCTTTTGCCAGGTTGAACCCCCAGCCACTACCAGCAAACCACCTCTTTCCACCCAGCTTTGTATGGCTGCAAACTGTTCTTTGCTTATAGTGCTGCTGGAAAAATTATTTAATGCCAGAACATCAAGATTATCCAATAAAAGACTATTTTCTGGTATATCCTTATCCTGCAATTTGATTACACTTATACGCTGGTTTCCGTTGCCAATCTTCAAGGCTGCCAGGTGATTCAGGGTTGAAGGATCCGAAGATAATACGCCAACCACCAACTCCTGGGGCTGCAAACTGGTTATGCGGGCCTTTTTTTCAGCTATTTTCCTGTCTGGGCTCATCAGCCTGACAGTAAAAGCGTTTCCATCTGTTTTGGGTATGTACATGCTTACCCTCTTTTTGCTGTTCTGGGGCAGTACCACCTTTTTGCTCTGTACGAATTTGCTTCCTTCACTACTGACACTTACTTCCAGATTCCCCTGGATTTCAGCCCCCTGGTTCTCCAGCATTATCTGCAGGGGGAAGGCCTGTCCCATCCTGGCATAGCCGCCAAAACCCGCACTCACTTCCATAGATAACGTTTCAGCGGCTTCAATAACTTGAGGGAAGATTAAACTCAATGAACAACAAAATAAGATGACGGCTATAGCTCCAATAATGCTGTGTAAATTCCTCATTTGCTGATACTCCTCCCCTCTATCGTTATTGGTATTTCTTTATTTGGTATTTGTATTTCTTTTTCCGGTACAGCTTCCTCCTCTGACTTCTCCTGTTTTCCTGCCAGAGTCAGAACTTCCAGATCATATTTCAGAGCCAGGGTTCTGACCACAAGTGGTGAGTTCTGGCTGTCATCCAGGCTTATAAAGCCGGTTTTGAGCCCTTCCTGAGCCTTGCTCAGATACACTGCTTCCACATTATTGGCCTTTGCCATCTCCTCTGTCTTCTGTAAATCAAAATTCCCGGCCAATTTTTCAATATCCTGCAAACCCACAAAGATTAATGGGACCCCATCGTTTAGCAATTTTTCCAGGGCAGTATGTCTTTCTTCCTGCAAAACTTTTTCTTGCTGATCCGGGAATATCCATAGAGCATCAATACTATTGCCCGACAGGTACTGAATATCCTTGACACTTACAGGCCACCACTCCAGAGGACTCCTCTCATACTGTTCAAATATCTTTTCGTCTTCTGTAACAAAAGCTACCCGAATTCCATATGAAAGATCAATTTCCCTTCCTTCCACATCAAAAAAACGGGGTTCCACTTTGCTGCTTTCCTTTGGAATCCCGGCAAGGATTACCCGCTGCTTGACTGGAATCTCCACTGTCTGTCCATCCTGTAAAGTTAATACGGTTCTGCTTACCCGGGGATCTTTACAGAAGCCATAAAAAACACCCTCGGGGTGCCAGCCGCAGTCCACCGGATTTACCCCCATATAACTGGCATTAAAATTCATTCCTTCTTTAAGCCTTAAGCCTCCCCATTTCTTTTCCACCAGGCGAAGCCCCAGGATATAGCCTCTATTGTTAATATTATAGGGTAGTTCCTGTTCAGGAATAAGCATATCAAAATCAAGCTTGAAAACCAGATAAGTCTTTTTGTCAATTTCTGCGACATCTAAAATTTCCAATGCCAGGAATTCTTTCTGATAAGGTTCATATGGTTTTCCCTTCAGCAATCCGGGCACTTCTTTTTCCAGTTCCTTCAAAACCTCTTCGGCAATCTTTTCATATGACATAGTGGGTGGCGAATAGTAATATTTATCGAATGCAATCCAGCCACCCACCAGCAGTATCAGGAACACCGCCCCCACAAGTATTTTCTTTTTCACTCCATTATCCCCCCACTATGCTTTATTCCAACAGGCATAAAATACCTTAATTTTTCCCATCTATTTTTATACGGTGTGGCAAAGTGTTTCCTTTCACTTGTTCATCTTTCAGGAAAAAATTTATCCCTGAATTACAATTACAAATTACTAAAACAGGGATTGGAAATGAAAGATAAAAGCAGTCTTACAAATTCCAACCCCTGTTTCCAGGCCGCAGATCATAAATTTGACAGGAAGAGGAACTCCCTGTCAAATTTCCTTAGATATTCTCATTTTTTAGATACTGAACAGCTCTGGCATATTGCTTATCGATTTCCTTGAGCAATTGCTGCAGCTTCTTGTTCAAGGCGTCCTGAGTACTGTAGTCCAGTACTCCGTAAGAGTGCAGAGCGTTATCTCTCTGGAAATCCTTAATAGCAGCATAAGTTCTTTCATCCAGCCTCATATCCGGAACATCTACATCATAACCGCTGATACGAAGAATTTTCTCGGCATTATACACATCTATTCCTTCCTCATTTAAGCCCGGCTTTGCAGTCCGGCTCAGATCAGCAATACTATTTAGGTAAATCCCGGCAACCGGCTCATGGTCTCCCACAACTATATCAGGGGTCAGACCATACCCGTCAATATTTCTTCCCTTCGGGGTTTTGTATATTCCTGTAGTTATCTTGGCCCAGCCAATAATTTCATCGCTGCCGGCTTGAACCCCATAGCGGCTAAGCAAGCTGTTGCCATCCACTATTCTGGCAGAAAAATATTTACCATAAATATTGCAGGCTTCAGGCGTTAATATAGGAATTATACTCTGAACCCTGGCTTTTCCATAGGTTTTAGTACCTACCAGTATACCGGCTCCACTATCCTGAATCGCCCCAGCCAGGATTTCGGAAGAACTGGCGGTCATCCCATTTACCAGCACCACAAGCTGATACTTTGTACTCTTAAGAGAAGATTCATAGATAAGATCCCCGCGGCTGGGAGCCCTGAATTCCAAAGTGGCAATAAGGCCTTCGGGAACAAAGTTTCGAGCAACAGCTACCGCTTGACTGACTTCTCCTCCAGTATTATTACGCAGGTCCAGAATCACTTTTTCTATCCCATTATATTCCATATCAGTCAGTGCCTGCAGCAAATACTCATTGGTATTGGAATTAAAGGTTTCAATCGAAATATAGCCTATGCCATCTCTGATATTATAATTGACCGGGTTTAATTTGATACGGCCTCTTGCTACACTTATGGACAACAGCTTATCATTGTTATCCCGGATAATACCCAGACTTACCCTGCTGCCTTCTTCACCCTTTATCAAAGCAGCAACTTCATCTATACCCTTTCCCCTGACATCTTTTCCATCTACACTAGCTATTTTATCTCCAGAAAAAAGTCCTGCTTTTTCAGCCGGTGATAATGGAAAAACCTGAGTAATCATTACATAATCTCCCAGGCAGGTCAAAACGACCCCAATTCCTTCATACCTTCCATCAACTGACTGCAGAAATTGTTCAGCTTCTTCAGTGGTATAGAACTCGGTATAATCATCCAGGCTATAAAACATTCCTTTGATGGAATTTTCCAATAATTGGGTGTTGTCGACATCGAAATGATAATTGTCTTTGACCAAATTCATTACATCCTGCAAGTATTCTCCATTGCTCAACTCCCCGGTACCTTCGCCGGCTATTGCCAGCGGTATGGGCAGAACCCAGGTGAATAGCATTAGCAGAAGCAAAAGCCTTGATAAGCTGCCTTTCATAAAAGCCCTTCTTTCCTTTATTCTCAATCTATAACTGGCTAAGGATCTCTACCCCGTCCCCGGTAACCCTGACAGTATGTTCCCACTGGGCTGACAGAGAATTATCCACCGTAACTGCTGTCCACCGATCGGCCAGTATCCTGCATTTGTGGCTGCCGGCGTTCACCATAGGCTCAATGGTAAAAACCATATTGGGTACCAGTACCATGCCGGCATCTCTTTTTCCATAATGCGGTACAAATGGCTCTTCATGAAATTCCAGTCCCACTCCATGGCCCCCAAATTCCTGAACGGTAGAAAAGCCATGAGAATTTGCATGTTGTTCTATTGTATAAGCAATATCACCGGTGCGATTAAAGGGTTTTACCTGTTCAATACCGAGGGTGAGACATTCGCGGGCCACTTCTACCAACTTGCGCGCTTCATCTGAGACTTCTCCAATCATGTACATTCTCGAAGCATCACCATAATATCCATCCAATATACAGGTGACGTCAATATTGACTATGTCTCCTTCCTGCAGAACAGTCTCGTCGGGAATCCCGTGGCATATGACATTATTTATGGAAGTACAAGTGCTTTTGGGATAGCCCTTGTAGTTCAGAGGAGCCGGATAGGCCCCGGCTTTTACTGTAGCTTCATGGACCCAGGAATCAATTTCGATAGTCTTTACTCCTGCCCTTACACGCTCTTCGAGCATATCCAATATCCGACAGGTTAATTGTGAACTCCTTCTGATCCCATCAATCTGCTTTTCCGTTTTTATCAGTTTTCGGGGCGGAATCTGGCATCCCTTGCGTTTCATATCCATCAGCAGCAGGTCCTGTTCCATATGACATTTTTTATATTTCTCCCCACTCCCACACCAGCAGAGATCATTTCGTGAAAGTTTTTTAATCATTTCTTCCTCCTTGACAAAATTGAGCCAAAAAATTATTTTCGATTAATTATAACACAAGTTATTTTTATCTCAGAAACGCTTTAGAGACTTTTAAAACCTGGAGCATGATTCTTTAATGATATATACTAATAAAAAACATAGAGCTTTCAATAATCAAGCAGATTCTTATTTTATACACAAAACCAAGGAGGCTACATTATGATTATTTATGGACCAGTTCCATCTCGCCGATTGGGTCGCAGTCTGGGGATCAACAATATCCCTCCTAAAATATGCAGCTATTCCTGTGCTTACTGCCAGCAGGGACATTCATTCAAAATGCAGTCTGAGAGGCAATTATTTTATCCTGCTTCACAAATTTTCTCCGAAGCCAGGATAAAAGTTGAGCAGGCAATAGCTGATAATGAGACAATAGATTATCTCAGCTTTGTCCCTGATGGAGAACCTACATTGGATTTAGCCCTCGGGGAAGAAATTGAAATGCTTAAAGCATTGGGAAAGGTAGCTGTTATCACTAATGCTTCCTTAATCTGGCGGGAAGATGTCAGAAGTGAACTGGGAAAAGCAGACTGGGTTTCTCTAAAAGTCGATGCCGTTGATGAAGATATCTGGCGCAGAATAGACCATCCTCTTAAAAGACTATCATTGGATTCCATACTTGACGGAATTCTAAACTTTGCTGATTCTTTTTCAGGTAAACTGGTTACTGAGACCATGCTGGTAAAAGGCATAAATGATAGCGAGGAATGTCTGAATAATATTGCCAGCTTCCTGCATGAATTTACACCGAGCATTGCATATCTGGCAATCCCTACCCGACCTCCTGCAGATAAAAGGGTCCAGGCTCCAGACGAATATACAATTAACAAGGCTTTTCAAATCTTTAACAGCCATATCAGCCAAACTGAATATCTTATAGGTTATGAAGGCAATGACTTTTCTTTTAGCGGAGACCTGGAAGAGGATATTCTAAGCATTACTTCCGTTCACCCCATGCGGGAAGATGCTGTGCAGGAATTTCTGGATAAAAGCGGAGCAAGCTGGGAAGCAATCAAGGAATTGATTAAAGAGCAAAAGCTGCTCGAACTATCATTTCAGGGTAATAAGTATTATATGAGGAAATTGGTATAATACAAAAACACTACGAGAGCAAATAGAAAATGGCATATGGATATTTAACTGTATTCCGGGAGGATGAAATGAAGATTATCCTCCCTTTATATCTTCTGCCTGCTGCTGCTTTCAATAATAAATAATTCTCCATCACTCAGGGATTCAAAATCCAGGTTTCCAGGGATTTCCCGCAGGGTAATAATCAGCTCGGCAGTATCTTTTGTCCATTTTGTCTCAGCGCAATCCGGAGAAAAACAAAAGCTGAAGCGAGGAGGATTTGCCAGGCGCGCCTTGCTTATACCCTGTATACAATCCCCCAGGCACAGGGAACCCTTAACCTGAACATTAAGATCGGGAGAATTCAATTTTCCCAGGTGGTCCTCAGCGATTACTGCCATTCTCACAGCTATGTGAAGATCCTGGCACTCTTCCTGGTGATAAACTATAGCCTGTTTTTTTATCAATCCCTGCCGCATTTCCCGGTCTTTGCCCCTGATATATGGAGTATCCGGGGAAAAGACTATATCGTTTTCATAATAGGGTTTTATATCCAGGACCGGGGTGCCTCCTACAGCGTCCAGTCCACTTACATAAAGCAAATTTTCTTCTATCTTTTCCAGCTTTGCCAGAGACATAGCCACCGGATTGGGACGAGCAAAAGCCCGCAGGGCAAAAACTCCATATTCCGGCAGATCGGGATTCACTTTGACTGGATTCACCCGCAAGATATCCCGGGGAGCTTTATGGAACCAGGCCAAAACCCATATATGTGAGTTTTCTTCCAGCCCCTTTAAAGCAGCAGCATATTGGGGGTATACTTCTATTACGGCAGTTAAGCCTCCAAGAGGCATCTCATCAGGATTATCTGTTTGAGAAACCACCTGTCCCACCGGTTTCAGTACTATATCTTCCATTAATAATCTCCTTTCGCAGTACATAATCATCAGGCAATACAATTTTTATTGCTCCCGCCTGCCCGCTCAAAAAACCAGAATCATTCTACTTCCAGCTCAACCAGGTACCTTACCCAATTGGAAATCGCTTCATTTTTGGAAATCAATTGCAGGCAATGATAGTCCGGGGTAATGATAGCATCCTGATCTGCCATAAGATCCTTTAAAACACAGGCCTTCTTATAACCGTCGATCCCAAGAGCAATTAATCTGCTGCTTCCCTCGCGTGGTTTGGCCTTTGCCAAAACCAATGCCACCGGTACTCCATTATAGACCTTGACTTCTGATTTTTTCCTGCAGTTATAATATGGAGCAACTATCACAGTCTCATTTTCTACAAAATCAGCATAGGTAAAATCATAAGGATTTTCAACATTGCCACTGATCTTAACCTTTATGGAATCAACAGAAACATCTTCTCTTTTAGCATCAGGATAATTATCCATAACCCCATCTCCTTCTTATTTTTATTCTAGCAGTTTAGAAAAAAATAGATATAGCTCATTTTTGCTGACTTGATCAGGTAAAAATATATTGTCTGCCAGCTTCCAGCTTAGCAATTTTTATATCCATATCATAAAGATATGAAAGATTCTCAGCATTCATTATTTCCTTTCCCTGCCCCTCTTTAAACAAACTGCCATCTTTAAGCATCAAAACCTCATCGGCAAAATCCAGTGTAAGATTGGGATCATGCATAGCGATAATAGCAGCACAATCATTCGTTTTTACTATACTGCGCAAGGCGGTCATGATCCCCCGCTGATTGCAAAAATCCAGATGAGAAGT
>JAHDSE010000087.1 GCA_018432955.1 Syntrophomonadaceae bacterium | reverse complement strand
TCGCAAATGTTCCAGCATCACTCCAGAAACCCTCAAGAACTCCGTACTCCATCATCCCTTTGTTTATGTAATAATTATTTACATCTGTAATCTCAAGTTCTCCTCTTCCGGAAGGCTTGAGTTTTTTTATTGCACTAAAAACCTCTGAATCATAAATATAAAGTCCTGTAACTGCAAAATTCGATTTTGGTTGTTTCGGTTTTTCCTCAATCCCTTTTACTTTATCACCATTCAGTTCTGCCACTCCAAACCTGTGAGCATCAGGCACTTCTTTTAAGAAAATCCTGGCACCATTTTTGAAATTTCTGACATCCTCTTTGATGTTGTCCTGGAAGATATTGTCCCCTAGAATTACAGTTACGCTGTCCCCATCAACAAAATCTTCTGCAAGGCTGAGTGCCTGGGCAATGCCTCCGGCTTTTTCCTGAATTTCATAGGTAAAATGTACCCCAAAATCTACCCCCGAACCTAAAAGTTCGAGAGAATGTCCTGCATGCCCTCTGCCGGATACGATCATGATGTCTTTTATTCCAGCGTTTATCAGAGTCTCCATCGGGTAGTAGATCATTGGCTTGTCATAGACAGGCAAAAGGTGCTTGTTAGTTACTTTGGTTAGAGGGTACAGTCTGCTGCCTGTGCCGCCTGCAAGTATAACCCCTTTCATATATTTCTCTCCTGCAAATAGGTTTTAAGTGCTTCTCTCCAGTGTCTCATGGGTTCGGTTTTAGTATTCACAAGAACGGAATACTTCGGACGTTTTGCTTTCCTTGGGAATTCTTCACTGGTGCACGGAATTACATTATCAATTATAGAAGACGCAAATTCGTACCAGGAACAGATTCCGTCATTTGTGATATGATAAATTCCCGGGTCGAGTTCAATTATTTCTTTTACTTTGCTGGCAAGGTCCATCGTGTAGGTGGGTTTGCCGAACTGGTCGTTGACAACCTTTATGGTATCCATTTCTCCTGATAGTTTCAGCATGGTTTCAACGAAATTTTTCCCATGTATTCCAAAAAGCCAGGAAATTCTTACAATCCTGTAATCATCCATATTCTCGATGATCTTTTTTTCACCGAGAAGTTTTGAATCACCGTATACATTAATCGGATCCGGGATGTCAGACTCCACATATTCTTTTTTGGAGCCGTCAAAAACATAATCAGTACTGAAATGAACGAGTTTTGCACCTGCTCTGGCGCAGGCTTCTGCAATGTATCCGGGTCCGTATCCATTGACCTGGAATGCAAGTTCCTTGTTGTCTTCACAGCCGTCCACATTGGTGTAGGCTGCTGCGTTTATTACAACATTAGGTTTTATTCTTAGAATGGATTCAATGACCTGCTCTCTGTCTTTGATGTCGAGGTCATGGTGTGTCAGTTTAACAGCATCGGGAAAGGCTTTGCACAGGTCTGACCCGAGCATCCCGCTGGAGCCGATTATCAGCGTTTTAATGGCTCCCACCACCATTTGTTTTCCACGTACCATTTGACAGTCTGTTCGAGAGCGGTATCAAAATCATATCCGGGTTTCCAGCCCATTTTTTCCAGTTTGCTGCCGTCAAGGGAGTAGCGGAAATCGTGGCCTTTTCTGTCTTCAACATACTCGATTGAAGATTCGTCCTTGCCAAGCATTTTAAGGAGCCGGTGAGTGATTTCAAGGTTTGTGAGCTCGTTTCCGCCGTCTATGTTGTAGATTTCTCCGGCGCTTCCGTTGTGGAGAACAAAATCGATCGCAGAACAGTGGTCTTCAACGTAGATCCAGTCCCTGACGTTCATGCCTGTACCGTAGACAGGGACTTTCTTTCCTTCCATTAACCTGCTGATGAAAAATGGAATTAATTTTTCCGGGTACTGGTAGGGACCAAAATTGTTTGTGCATCGGGTTATGCAAACCGGGAGTCCATAGGTTGTATGGTAAGACATTGCAAGGAGGTCTGAGCCCGCTTTGCTTGAAGAATAGGGGCTTGAAGGGTTCAGTTTATCTGTTTCTGTAAAAGAACCTTCCATTGTGCTTCCGTAAACCTCATCTGTGGAAACATGAATGAATTTTTTGATCTTATTTGCAAGGGCACTCTGGAGAAGGGTGTTTGTCCCGAGTACGTTTGTCCTGACAAAAACCGAGCCGTCTTCAATTGAACGGTCCACGTGGCTTTCGGCTGCAAAATGGACAACCTGGTCTGCTGTTTTCATAACTTCGTTTACAACCACAGGGTCGCAGATGTCGCCTTTGACAAAAGAGTAGTTCGGGTTATTTTCAAGGTCTTTGAGGTTGGCAGGATTTCCGGCATAGGTCAGTTTGTCAAGGTTTATGATTTGATAGTCCGGATATTTTTTCAGCATATAACGGATAAAGTTGCTGCCTATGAATCCGCAGCCGCCTGTTACAAGCAGTTTCAATTGAGTCACCTTTTTGTGGGGTATATATAATTTTCAAGAGTAAATGTTTCAGGAGTAAATATTTCGGGAATAACTATTTCATGAGTAAATATTTCATGAGTAAATATTTCATGAGTAAATATTTCATGAGTAAATATTTCATGAGTAAATATTTCATG
>JAHDSE010000102.1 GCA_018432955.1 Syntrophomonadaceae bacterium | reverse complement strand
GATAACATACAGATGGCAATAGAATTGATAACTCCCATAGCCATAGAAGAAGGACTGCGTTTTGCCATAAGAGAAGGTGGCAGGACAGTAGGAGCAGGAGTAGTAACATCCATAAGCGAATAGGGAAAACAGTTGAACAAGCTTAAAGGATAAAAAGCGGGCGGCACCCAAGACATCGTTGGGTAAACAGCATTTAATGTTGAATTAAAGCAGCCTGGGTGCCGGTCCCGATTTATTTGTTATCTGGTTATACGCCCGGCAACGTGTATAAGTTGAAACCAGTCAAAGGAGGTTATCGTAAGAGTGAATGGGCAGCAAAAGGTAAGGATAAGGCTTAAAGCATTTGATCATAAACTTCTGGACCAGTCTTCTCAAAAAATAGTGGAGACTGCCAGAAAGAATGGGTCCAGTGTTTCGGGTCCTATCCCGCTACCGACGCAAAAGAGTATTTATACAATCCTGAGGTCTCCGCATGTAAATAAAGATTCAAGAGAACAGTTCGAAATGAGAACTCACAAACGCTTAATTGATATCCTGGATCCTAACCCCAGGACTATTGATGCACTTATGCACCTTGATCTACCTTCTGGAGTAGATATTGAAATCAAGCTCTAATATTGACAGTGAAGGTCGGTGCTAAGAGACCAGTGGGTAAAAAGGTTTCAAGGCGGTAATAAAAAGGGGAAATCAATGCTGATGTTGGATATCCACTTCCAACCTCTCACAAAGAATATGCGACCAGGAGGTAGAAACAGTGACACAGCAAAATAAAAAGGCAATAATGGGAATAAAAATCGGGATGACCCAGATTTTTGACAAAGATGATAAAGCAGTCCCTGTAAGCATTGTGGAAGCAGGACCCTGCACAGTCTTACAGAAGAAAAAGCAGGAAACTGATGGGTATAACGCAATTCAGGTAGGATTTTACAACCTGAAGGAAAAGATGGTGAATAAACCCCAAAAGGGCCATTTTAAAAAAGCCAATGTAAAACCTTTACGCCACATCAAGGAATTTCGTTTGGATGATGTAGATAATTATGAAATTGGTCAGGAAATTAAAGCAGATATTTTTGAAGCAGGAGAGGCCATAGATGTAACAGGGACATCCAAAGGAAAAGGATTTGCCGGTGGAGTAAAAAGGCATAATTTTGCCAGGGGAGCGATGGGGCATGGTTCCAAATATCATCGACGCCCAGGTTCTCTGGCAGCAAAAGGTCCAGCCCGGGTTTTTAAGGGCAGAAAACTTCCTGGCAGACTGGGAGGAGAAAGAGTTACTGTTCAGGGTTTAGAGGTAGTAAGAGTTTACCCGGAGAGAAATCTGATTTTGGTAAAGGGGTCAATCCCAGGGCCCAAAAAAGGTCTTGTTATCATAAGGAATTCAGTTAAGGCTTAAAAAAGTTGATGGTGCAAACTAAATCAGCATATATTCAAAGACCTGGTAATTTGAGATATACATTGATGTTCATGCAGCAGGGAAAAGTCTATCAAATTGCCAACTATCAACTAGAAACGAGGAGGTAATTAGGAAAATGCCTAAAGTTGCGTTGTATGATATGACCGGGGCCCAAATCGGCGAACTGGATTTAAATGAGGAAGTTTTTGGTATAAAACCAAATGAAGCCGTTTTATACGATTTTATTAAAATGCAGATGGCCAATAAAAGAGTTGGGACCTCATCTACAAAGACCAGAGCAGAAGTAAGAGGCGGGGGCAAAAAGCCCTGGCGGCAAAAAGGAACTGGAAGGGCGCGGGTAGGCAGCAGCAGAAACCCGGTCTGGACCGGTGGGGGAGTTACATTTGGCCCCAAACCAAGAGATTATTCATATAGATTACCTAAAAAAGTGAGAAGATTGGCAATGAGGTCGGCTCTTTCCAGCAAGGTAATCGAAAATAGCATTGTGGTAGTAGACCGGTTAGTATTTGATGAACCTAAAACCAAATCAATGGTAAAGACCCTGGAAAGTCTTAAAGTATCACCGAAAACATTGGTGGTTACGGCTGATGGGAATCCCAATGTGAGCAAATCAGCCCGAAACATTCCGGGAGTAAAGCCTTTGAAAGTTGATTTTATCAACGTCTATGATTTGCTGAAATATGATACTCTACTCATTACCAGAGATGCTGTAGCCAGAGTAGAGGAGGTGTTTGCCTAAATGAGAGATCATAGAGATATCATAATAAAACCGGTGGTCACAGAAAAATCAATGAACCTTTTAGTAGATAACAAATATACTTTTATTGTTGATAATAAAGCAAATAAGACGGAGATCAAGAATGCTGTTCAGAATATTTTTGATGTCAAGGTGGAAAAGGTTTACACCATGAATATCAAGGGTAAACCCAAGAGGATGGGAAGATTTGAAGGTAGAAAGCCAAATCGCAAAAAGGCAATCGTCAACCTCAAAGAAGGACAGAAAATACGCTTATTTGAAGGCATATAATAACTTATTCTGGAGGAATTTCATATGGGTATCAAAAAATTTAAACCAACAACACCCAGTAGAAGACAGATGACCGTACTGAGCTTTGAAGAAATCACCAAAAAGGAACCGGAAAAAAGTCTTACACTACCCCTGAAGAGTACTGGAGGAAGAAACGCTAAAGGGCGTTTAACAGTTAGACACAGGGGCGGAGGCCATAAACGTTTATATCGTATAATTGACTTCAAACGGGTGAAGGATAAGGTGCCGGCAAAGGTTGCTGCCATAGAATACGATCCCAATCGTTCAGCCAATATTGCACTTTTGCATTATGCTGACGGGCACAAAGCCTATATTATAGCTCCGAATAATTTAAAAGTCGGGGATATAATAGTTTCAGGATCAGATTCTGATATTAAAGTAGGCAATGCTCTTCCATTAAAAGATATTCCAGTCGGCTCCCTGATTCATAATATCGAACTGCGCCCTGGAAAAGGCGGGCAATTAGTGCGGTCGGCCGGTGCAGTAGCTCAATTAATGGCTAAAGAAGGAGCCTATGCCCATGTCAGATTACCTTCCGGGGAAGTACGGCTGATTCACATTAATTGTCGGGCTACTGTTGGGCAAGTGGGAAATCTTGATCATGAGAATCAGACCATAGGCAAGGCCGGGAGATCTCGCTGGATGGGTATAAGACCTACAGTAAGAGGGTCGGTTATGAATCCTACGGATCATCCTCATGGCGGTGGTGAAGGAAGAGCACCGATTGGCCGTAAATATCCGGTTTCTCCCTGGGGGAAAATTGCTATCGGCGGGAAAACTCGCAAGAAAAAGCCCTCAGATAAGATGATCGTGAGGAAACGTAAATAAGAACCGTTAGGCAAAAGGGAATGAGGTATTTTCTTTGCCCTGGTAAATAGTGAATTAATAATTGCGCAAAGCGCCAAGGAGGTCTGGGAATGGGTAGGTCACTAAAGAAAGGACCCTATTGTGAAGAAAAACTACTCAAAAAGATAGAAGACATGAATGAATCCGGCCAAAAAAAGGTAATAAAAACCTGGTCAAGACGTTCTACAATTATGCCCCAGATGATCGGCCATACACTGGCAGTTCATGATGGGCGCAGGCATATACCGGTGTATGTAACTGAAGATATGGTTGGGATGAAGTTGGGTGAATTTGCGCCAACCAGACTGTACAGGGGTCATGCCGGTAAATCTGAAAAGTCCAGCAGAGCAAGATAGAAAGGAGGATGAGTGGAATGGAAGCCAGAGCAATAGCTCGTTACCTAAGGGTATCTCCTTTTAAAGCTCGCCAGGTAGCTGATTTGCTCAGGGGAAAAGATCTTAGCGAAGCCGTGGGGATATTGAGATACACTAACAAAAAATCCGCTCCCCTTATCAATAAAGTATTAGAATCTGCTGTTGCCAATGCTGAGCATAATTATGATATGGATTCTGATCAATTATTTGTTTCAGAGATATATGTCGATGAAGGGCCTACTTTAAAAAGAATGAAGCCCCGAGCATATGGCAGGGCAGATATTAGACGCCACCGGACAAGTCATATTACGGTCGTGGTAAGGGAAAGGGAGGATAGATAGTGGGTCAAAAAGTTCATCCCAAGGGTTTTAGAATTGGAGTAATCAGAAACTGGGACTCTAACTGGTATGCAGATCGGGATTATACTGAACTGCTTCATGAAGATTATAAGGTAAGGAAATTTATCAAGGATCGGTTTTATGCAGCCGGTATTTCCAGGGTAGAAATCCAGAGAACCGGCAACAGAATGAGAATAACCATTCACACAGCCAAGCCGGGAATAGTAATAGGACGAGGCGGCACAGAAGTTGAACAACTTAAACGGGCTTTGGCTGCAATGACCGGGAGAAACATCAACATTAATATTCAGGAAATAAAAAGACCGGAACTGGATGCCCAGATTGTGGCGGAAAACGTAGCCCAGCAATTGGAGAAGAGGATATCTTTCCGCAGAGCCATGAAGCAAACCGTTGGCAGAACAATTCGCGCCAATGGATTGGGAATAAAGATAGCGATATCCGGTAGACTTGGCGGGGCTGAAATAGCCAGAACCGAGTGGTATTCAGAAGGGAAGGTTCCTCTTCATACCTTGAGAGCCGATATTGACTATGGTTTTGCTGAAGCAAACACCACTTATGGAAAGATAGGTATAAAGGTCTGGATCAACCGGGGAGAGGTTTTGCCTGAGGCAAAGAAAAGACCGGAACAGAAAGCAGTGGAGGAGGCAGGTAAATAATGCTTACCCCAAAAAGAATAAAGCACAGGAAACAACATCGCCCAAAGCTCGGAGGAAAAGCCAATAAAGGTAATACCATTACTTATGGAGATTATGGATTACAGGCTTTGGAGCCGGCTTGGGTAACCAATCGCCAGATAGAGGCAGCACGTATAGCCATTAACAGGCACGTAAAAAGAGGCGGCAAGCTGTGGATAAAAATATTTCCTGATAGACCAATAACTGTAAAACCGGCTGAGACTCGTATGGGTAAAGGAAAAGGTTCCCCGGAGCACTGGGTGGCTGTAGTAAAGCCTGGCCGGGTAATGTTTGAGCTTTCAGGAGTAAATGAGGATGTTGCCAGAGAAGCTATGCGCCTGGCAGCACATAAGCTCCCTATCAAGTGCAAGTTCGTAAAAAGAGAAGAAATGGGTGGTGAGGTTAGTGAGAGCTGAAAAGATTAGGGAACTAACCGACGAAGAATTGAATAAAAGAGTATCTGATTACAAAGAAGAATTGTTTAACCTGAGGTTCCAACTGGCAACCGGGCAATTGGATAATCCCATGAGAATCAGAGATGTCAAGAAAAACATTGCCCGCTGCAAGACTATTTTAAGACAGCGGGAGTTAGCCATAGAGAACTAGGGCAAAAAGGATTTATATCAGTTGAAAGATGGAAAAAAAGAAAAAGCGATTAAGGAGGTCAAGGATGGCTGAGAACCGTGGAAACAGGAAAGTCAGGATAGGTACAGTTTTCAGTGACAAAATGGATAAAACTATTACAGTCAGTGTAGAAACTGTAAAACAGCATCCTCTATATAAAAAGACCATAAAAACAAGTAAAAAGTATAAGGCCCATGACGAAAATAATGAAGCCAGAACAGGTGACATTGTAAAAATTATGGAGACCCGCCCTTTAAGCAAAGAAAAAAGATGGAGACTTATTGAGATAGTAAGGAAAGCCAAGACCTTGCAGTAAGCCTGCAATTATTAATAGTTGATAGTGGAGAGAGTCGGTGATATCAGTTTGTCAAGCCGAAGCTAAATGCTCTACATCAGCAAGAACAGCAAGACTCAGTATAAGACGTCATGTATTATCTGAGCCAGGGAACAGGGCTTTTCCCATTATAATAATCACTATCAACTAATTCTGAAGGGAGGTTTACACTGTGATTCAACAGGAGACAATGCTTCAAGTTGGAGATAATACCGGGGCCAAAAAAGTCTTATGTATAAAAGTCCTGGGTGGTTCAACCAGAAAGTATGCCAGTGTAGGCGATATAATAGTAGCTACAGTCAAAGAGGCGGCTCCAGCAGGGGTTGTAAAAAAAGGTGATGTGGTCAAGGCTGTGGTTGTAAGAACCAAAAAGGAAATCAGAAGACCTGATGGATCCTATATTGCTTTCTCAGAGAATGCAGCAGTTATAATAGATGATAACAATAACCCCAAGGGTACGCGCATATTTGGGCCTGTAGCCAGAGAACTGCGGGAAAGAAATTTCATGAAAATTGTATCTCTGGCTCCGGAAGTCCTTTAGTCGATGGAGGTGTAATGATGCAAATCAAAAAAGGCGATATTGTCCTCGTTGTTACGGGCAAGGACGCCGGGAAGAAAGGGAAGGTGCTGAGAGTTCTTCCCAGGGATAATCGGTTGGTAGTCGAGGGTGTAAACCGGGTAAAAAAACACCAGAAACCCAATCAAAGCATTCCCCAGGGAGGTATTCTGAATGTAGAGTCCCCACTAAACGCATCAAATGTGATGCTGGTGTGCAATAAATGTAACAAGCCTACACGGACAGGCAACAAAATACTGGAAAACAAAGAGAAAGTTAGAGTATGTAAAAAATGCGGAGAAATTTTGGACTAAAACTCCAGGAAGGGAGGCTAGTTAATAATGCCCAGGTTGTATGAGCAGTATAAAAACGAAATAATACCTGCTTTAATGGATAAATTCAAATATAAGAATGTTATGCAGGTTCCCAGTATAGACCGAGTAGTATTGAATATTGGAGTAGGAGAAGCCGTACAGAATCCCAAGGCCTTAGATGGGGCGGTCAATGATTTAACCGTGATTTCCGGGCAGAAGCCAGTTATAACCCGGGCCAAGAAGTCTATAGCGGGATTCAAACTCAGGGAAAATATGGCGATTGGCTGTAAGGTAACCCTGCGCAGCGATAGGATGTATGACTTCTTGGACAGGTTAATAAATATTTGTTTGCCCCGTGTTCGAGATTTCAGGGGGGTTTCTCCACAGGCATTTGATGGCCGTGGCAATTACTCCTTAGGTATTAAAGAACAAACCATATTTCCTGAGATAGATTATGACAAAATCGATAAGATTAGGGGGTTGGAGGTAGCTATTGTTACCACCGCCAAGACTGACGAGGAAGGCAGAGAGTTGCTAAAGGGTATGGGAATGCCATTTAGATAGGGGGTAATGTTAAGGATGGCTAAAAAAGCTATGATTGCCAAGCAAAAACGTCAACCCAAGTTTGGGGTACGTGAATACAACCGCTGTAAAATATGCGGGAGACCAAGGGCTTATATGCGTAAATTTGGCATGTGCAGGATTTGCTTCAGAGAATTAGCCCATAAAGGAGAAATTCCCGGAGTTACAAAATCAAGCTGGTAGGGCTGAAATAGTAAAAAGCAGATAGTTGATAGTCGTCAATATTATTAAGATAACACTAAGGCTTAAGCTAATTGTTATCAACTATCAACTGTTGAGTAAAGGAGGTATAGGGTATGGTCATGACTGATCCCGTAGCCGATTTTCTAACCAGGATCAGAAACGGTAACATGGTCATGCATGAAACTGTTGAAGTACCCAGTTCCAAGATTAAGGTGGCAATTGCCGCAATAATGAGGGATGAGGGGTACATCAGGAATTTTGAATATATAGAGGATGGCAAACAAGGTGTTATCAGGGTTTATCTCAAATATGGACCCAACAGAGAAAAAATAATTACAGGCATTAAGAGGATAAGCAAGCCGGGTTTGAGAGTATATGTCAAGAAAGATGAAATCCCTAAAGTATTAGGGGGATTGGGCACCGCGGTAATGTCCACTTCAAAGGGACTTATGACTGACAAAAAGGCTCGCAAAGAGGGACTCGGCGGCGAAGTAATATGCTATATATGGTAGCTGAAGGAGGGGTGAACAGTGTCAAGGATAGGAAAGAAACCTATCAGTCTACCCACAGGCGTAGAATTCATTATTGATGGTAATAAAGTTACTGTTAAAGGCCCTAAAGGTGAGCTGAGCTGGGATGTACCGGCAGATATAGGCCTGGTTCAGGAAGGGAATCAGATTTTGGTCACACGACCCAGTGACAACAAAAAACACAGGTCTTTGCATGGTTTGAGTCGTGCTTTGATAGCTAACATGGTTGAAGGTGTCAGCAATGGTTTTGAAAAGAAACTGGAACTCGTTGGGGTGGGATACCGGGCACAGATGCAGGGTACGAAGCTGGTTATCACTGCAGGTTATTCTCACCCGGTGGAAGTGGAAGCACCTGAAGGGATAGAGTTTGAAGTGCCGGCAGTCAACAGAATTAATATTAAAGGTATTGACAAACAGCTGGTAGGTAACACGGCTGCACATATTCGTGCAATAAGGAAACCGGAACCATATAAAGGCAAGGGTATTAAATATGAGAATGAGAGAATCAGGCGTAAAGCTGGCAAGGCAGGCGCCAAGTAGACAGGAAAGGAGTGAACACCTTGATTAAGAAACCTGTAAAAAAGGAACTCAGACAGAAAAAGCACCGGAGGGTCAGAAGGAAACTGTCTGGGACCTCTGCAAAGCCCAGGTTATGTGTTTATAAGAGTCTTAAACACATATATGCACAGATAATTGATGATGAAAAGGGAGTTACCCTGGTGGCCGCTTCTACCCTGGACAAAGATTTGCCGGAGATGAATTCCACGAGCAATCTTAATGCTGCCAAAGAGCTGGGTAATATTATTGCCAAAAAGGCACAAGAGAAAGGGATAGGCGAGGTAGTCTTTGACCGTAACGGTTATAAATATCATGGATGTGTAGCTGCTCTAGCCGATGCAGCCAGGGAAAATGGACTGCAGTTCTAAGTGATGATTTCACAAGCTAGGAGGGAAACGATGATTGATAAAGAACAAGCTGCTCCAGAGATGATCGAGAAGGTAGTAAATATCAGAAGAGTAGCGAAAGTGGTAAAGGGCGGACGGAGGTTTAGCTTCAGCGCTCTGGTAGTGGTTGGTGATGGTGAGGGCAAAGTTGGTACTGGCAAAGGCAAGGCCAATGAAGTACCTGAGGCCATAAGAAAAGCGATGGAAAATGCTCGAAAAAATATGATCGAGATTCCTTTAATTGATGAAAGGACTATTCCTCACGAGATACTTGGCAGGTTTGGTGCCGGGCAGGTGCTTCTTAAACCAGCTTCTCCCGGAACCGGGGTTATAGCCGGTGGGGCAGTAAGAGCCGTAGTTGAGGCAGCCGGAGTAAAAGACATACTTACAAAATCACTGGGCTCGGCAAACTCCACCAACATAGTACATGCTACCATGGAAGGATTGAAGAACCTCAAACGGGTTGAAGAAGTGGCAAAACAACGGGGCAAAAGCATAGATGAGATACTGAACTAGGGAGGGATACGACTTGGCCAAAGAGCTGAAAATAACCTGGACCAGGAGTTATATTGGCTGTCCCGAGACACAAAGGGCAACAATAAAGAGCCTGGGTTTCCGGAAACTGTACCAAACACTAGTCAAGGAAGATTGCCCGCAAATCAGGGGGCAGGTTAATAAAGTAAGTCATTTGCTCAGTGTAGAAGAAATAGATTAAGTACAGGGGGTTTAAATCGTGAAACTGGAGAACATTAAATCTCCATTGGGAGCAAACAAAAAAATCAAACGGGTAGGCAGAGGAACAGGCTCCGGTCATGGCAAGACCTCTACCCGTGGACATAAAGGTCAAAAATCCCGCTCCGGCGGTGGGGTCAGACCTGGTTTTGAAGGCGGCCAAATGCCTTTGCAAAGGCGTTTGCCCAAGCGTGGCTTTACCAATATATTTAAAAAGGAATATTCAATATTAAATGTTAAAGACTTGAATTCCTTTGCTGATGGAACTGAAGTCACTCCGGATCTGCTGCAGGAAGCAGGGCTTATAAAATCGATCAGGGATGGGGTAAAAATCCTGGGTGACGGAAACCTGGAAAGAAATCTAAGTGTTAAAGCTCATAAGATCAGCAAGCAGGCCGAAGAAAAAATAAAGGCCAGGGGCGGCAGAGTTGAGGTGATTTAATGCTTAATTCCTTTTCTGAAGCAATAAAAGTAGGAGATTTAAGGAAAAAACTATTATTTACTTTATTTATGCTCCTGGTATTCAGAGTAGGAGCTCACATTCCTACACCAGGTGTTACTCCTGAGGCACTTGCGCAATTGCTTCAGGGACAGTTGTTCGGTTTTTTTGATATTATTTCAGGAGGAGCATTCAAACGGTTCAGTATTTTTGCCATGAGTATTACTCCCTATATTAACGCATCAATTATTATGCAGCTGTTGCAGGTAGTAGTACCCAGGATTGAAGAATTGGCCAAAGAGGGAGAAGAAGGAAGAAAAGTAATTGCTCAGTATACTCGTTATGGAACCGTGGTCCTGGCATTTATTCAAGCAATGGGTATGTCTGTTGCCCTGGGAAAAGTTGGCGCCATTGATAATCCGGGTTTTCTTTCTTACCTGATTATTGCTCTATCCTTGACTGCAGGAACTGCTTTCCTGATGTGGATAGGTGAAATGATAACCGAACATGGCATAGGAAATGGTATTTCCCTGATTATTTTTGCCGGTATTGTATCCAGGCTGCCGAGCCAGATAGCTGGTGTTGGTGAGGAATTATCAGGTGGAATGATTGGCTATTTCAATATTCTGTTATTGACAGTATTGGCCCTGGCTATAATTGTAGCAATAATTGCGGTTAACGAAGGACAAAGGCGGCTGCCTGTTCAATACGCGAAACGAGTTGTGGGCCGGAAGCTTTATGGAGGGCAAAGTACCTTTTTACCGCTGAAAGTAAATGCGGGCGGGGTCATACCGATCATATTCGCCATGTCATTGATGATGTTTCCTGCTACAATAGGAAGCTGGATGGGCCAGAATTCAGGCTTTAACCAGTTCCTGAGCAAATATTTTGGTTTTGGAGATCCTGCATATAATCTCATATATGCTCTTTTGATAGTATTTTTTACCTATTTTTATGTAGCTATTATTTTTAACCCCATGGATGTAGCTGATAATATTAAAAAATATGGGGGCTTCATTCCTGGTATCAGACCGGGGAGACCTACAGCGGAGTATATTGACCGGGTTCTATCGAAATTAACTATGGCAGGCGGAGTGTTTTTGGCTTTGATAGCTATATTGCCAAACTTCATTATTGCAGCAACAGGAGTAACCAGTTTATGGTTTGGAGGGACTTCATTGTTGATTGTAGTGGGGGTGGCTCTGGATACCATGAAACAGATAGAATCGCACTTATTGTTACGCAGTTATGAAGGCTTTGTAAAATAGGAGATGATAAGAGTGAATATTGTTCTTATGGGGCCTCCAGGTGCGGGAAAAGGAACGCAGGCCGACTTTATGAAAGCTGAATTTTCGCTTCCGCACATTTCTACAGGAGATATCTTTCGGGAAGCAGTAAGTCAGGGAACAGAATTAGGGAAAAAGGCTCAGGAATATATGAATGCAGGAAAACTGGTTCCTGATGAGCTTACAATTGCTATAGTTGAAGAAAGACTGGCCCGCAAAGATTGTCTTCAGGGTTTTTTGCTGGATGGTTTTCCACGTACCACAGTGCAGGCTGAAGCCCTGAAAAGGGTTTTACAGAAAACGGGCAGGAAGGTAGAGGCGGCAATAAATATTTCAGTTCCCCAGGATATTCTGATTGCACGGTTGTCAGGCAGAATTTCCTGTAAGGAATGTAAAACGGTATATAATACCAGCTATAGCCCTCCTACCAGGCCGGGTATATGTGATAAATGCGGGGGAGAATTAATTCAACGCAGCGATGACCGGGGAGAAACGGTTAAAAATAGACTGCTGGTTTATCAGGAACAAACCAGTCCATTGCTGGACTATTATGATAAACATAAGGTGCTTTATAACATAGATGGTAACCGGGACAGCCGAGAAGTTTTTTATGAAATCAAGGAAATCCTGCAGGGGTTATAAGTTCAATAAGTATAACTGCCAGGATAGATGGCTAAGAAAATATTTCATATTCCAGGTACCGTAACCTTATTTTTGGTAACCCGGTATGAGCCTTAGACTAACTTTGTCAATTAAAAACGGGGCTGAGTTTCTCACCTTTATTAATGGGGGTGATCCAGTATACTGGCTAAAAACTTGGGCAGAGTTGTATTTTCCAAATCGGGCCGGGATAAAGGCAAAATGTTTGTAGTTATCGATTTGATAAAGGATAACTATGTGGTTGTGGCAGACGGCGATTTGAGAAAGATAGAGAATCCCAAAATAAAAAATATCAAGCATATTCAATGGACAAATATTGTGGCAGAAGATGTTCGCGATTATCTCAGTAAGGGCGATATTCCGGCAAACCATGTAATCAAAAAAAACCTGAAGAAAATCAGGGAGAAAAGAGAAACAGAGGGGAAGGAGGTCTGGTAAATGGCTAAGGAAGATGTAATTGAAGTTGAGGGCAAAGTTTTAGAACCGCTGCCCAATACCATGTTCAGAGTTGAACTGGAAAACGGCCATAAGGTCCTTGCCCACATATCTGGAAAGATGAGAATGAACTTTATCAGGATACTGCCCGGAGACCGGGTAATGGTGGAATTATCGCCCTATGATTTAAATCGCGGAAGAATAACCTACCGTTTTAAGTAAAAAGGCAGGAGATGCCGACATTATATGTTATGAGCAATGAAGCTTGGAAAGATAAAGCCTATTCTGTTTTAAAAATTAAGGAGGTAAAAGTCTTGAAGGTTAAACCATCAGTAAAACCTATGTGTGAAAAGTGCAAAATAATCAAACGTAAAGGAAAAGTTATGGTTATTTGTGAAAACCCCAAGCACAAACAAGTACAAGGCTAGGCGCTGCGCTGCGCGCAATTATTAATTGTTATTTTTAATTATTAATTAAGGAAGGAAAACATGCGTTTTCCTTATATATAGATGAAAAGAGCGGAGCTTTTTTCTACTATAATTCAAAATCAAGAATTCAGAATTCAAAATTAAGAAATGAGGTGAATAAATTTGGCTAGAATAGCTGGTGTAGACTTGCCCCGGGACAAAAGGGTAGAAGTATCTCTTACCTATATATTCGGTATAGGAAAATCATCTTCAAGGAAAATAGTGGCAGAAGCAGGTATAAATCCTGATACTAGAGTAAAGGATCTTACAGAAGATGAAGTTTCCAAATTAAGAGAAATAATAGAAAGAACTTTTCAAGTTGAAGGTGACTTGCGCAGACAGGTAAGCATGGATATTAAGAGATTGATGGATCTGGGCTGTTACAGAGGAATTCGTCATCGTCGTGGTTTACCGGTTAGAGGACAGAAAACCAAAACCAATGCCCGAACACGCAAAGGACCAAAGAGAACCGCTGGCGGGAAGAAAAAATAGTCATAGAAAGGAGATAATTAAGTGGCCAGACGAACAACGACGAGGGTTAAGAGGCGTGAAAAAAAGAATATTGAGCACGGCATAGCCCATATCAAATCGACCTTTAACAATACGATGATTTCTATTACTGATAAACACGGGAACGCAATATCCTGGGCCAGTGCCGGAACAGTCGGCTTCAAGGGTTCCAGGAAAAGCACTCCCTTTGCGGCCCAGCAGGCTGCAGAAACAGCTGCCAAGGCTGCTATGGAACATGGCCTGAAAGAAGTTGAATGCTATGTAAAAGGACCGGGGGCAGGACGCGAGGCTGCCATCAGATCTTTACAGGCTACGGGTCTGGAAGTAAGTGCAATTAAGGATGTAACTCCTATTCCACATAATGGATGCAGACCACCCAAGAGAAGAAGAGTTTAAGGAGGTCGTGGTATAAGTGGGAAGATATACTGACTCAGTTTGTCGCCAGTGCCGCAGGGAAGGGGAAAAATTATTCCTCAAAGGAGACAGGTGTTATTCGGAAAAATGTGCTCTGGAGAGGAAACCCTATATACCAGGTGCTCATGGCAAAGGACGCAGGCAGAAACCAAGTGAATATGGTTTACAGTTGAGAGAAAAGCAAAAGACACGCAGGATCTACGGTCTGATGGAAAAGCAATTCCGCAATTATTTCAAAAAGGCTGACAGGAAACAGGGCATCACCGGGGAAAACCTCTTAATCCTCTTGGAAAGACGCCTTGATAATGTTGTATACAGGCTGGGATTAGCTTCTTCAAGGAAGGAAGCCCGTCAATTGGTGAATCATGGGCATTTTACCATTAATGGTAAAAAAGCCAGTATTCCTTCAATGATGGTTAAAGTAGGCGATATAATTCAGGTTAAGGAAAGCAGCAAATCTTCTCCAAAATTTCTGGAGATAAAAGATGCGGCTACCTACAAGACTCCTCCGGAATGGTTGAGTGTTGATGTGGAAAACCTGACCGGGACTATTCTGGCTTATCCTATTAGAGAACAGATTGATACCCTGGTTAACGAGCAGCTAATAGTTGAGCTTTATTCTAGATAAAAACCTCTAAGCGTAAGGAGGGGATAGATTAATGCTAGAGATGGAAAAACCTCGTATTGAGTGTATCGAGAAACAAGCCGAAAATAACTACGGTAAATTTGTTATTGAGCCACTGGAAAGAGGATATGGTACAACCCTGGGTAATTCTTTGCGCAGGGTGCTATTATCATCTTTGCCTGGAGCTGCGGTTACATCAATCAAAATTGATGGGGTTTTGCATGAATTTTCCACTATTCCAGGTGTTCTCGAAGATACAACTGAGATAATACTGAACATCAAAAAACTGGTTCTAAAATATGATGGGAATGAACGTAAAATTATCAGATTGGAGCAATCCGGTAAAAAGGATCTCACTGCTCGCGATATCCAGGAAGATGCGGAGGTCGAAATCCTGAATCCAGACTTACATATTGCCAGTTTGGATGAGGACGGAAAAATAGAAATGGAAATGACGGTAGAGCGAGGCAGAGGTTATGTCAGTGCAGATCAGCAGGCAAATAAAGATGATGAAATAGTAGGTTTAGTACCGATAGACTCAATATATACACCGGTTAGCAGAGTAAACTATACTGTAGACAATGCTCGAGTAGGCAAAAGAACAGACTATGATAGCCTGACCCTGGAAGTATGGACCAATGGAAGCATAAGCCCGGAAGAAGCGATAAGTTTGTCAGCCCAGATATTAATTGAATATTTGAAGCTGTTTACGGAAATCGATGATACTTATGCTGAAGTGGAAATTCTGGTTGAAAAAGAAGAAGAGAAAAAAGATAAGGTCCTGGAAATGTCAATAGAAGAACTGGAACTTTCAGTTCGGGCATCCAATGGCCTGAAGAGAGCCAATATCAATACAGTCGGGGATCTTATCGAGAAGAACCGTGAAGAAATGAGCAAAATAAGGAACCTGGGTCAGAAATCCCTGGAAGAAATCGAAAGAAAGCTCCAGGAATTGAATCTATCATTTAAAAAAGCAGAGGATTAGAAAGGAGGGGCCCCTTTTGACTTACCGTAGACTGGGCCTGAGAAGCGATCACAGAAGGTCTATGCTCAGAAATTCAGTAACTTCCTTGTTGGAGTGTGAAAAAATAACAACCACTGAAACAAGGGCTAAAGAGATAAGAAAACTTACGGAGAAAATGATCACTCTGGGCAAAAGAGGAGACTTACATGCCAGAAGGCAGGCAAATTCGTTTCTCATGAGTGATTCTGTATTGCATAAACTATTTACCGATCTGGCAGAAAGGTACAGCGAACGCCAGGGAGGCTATACCAGGATTATTAAGACTGGTTACCGTAAAGGCGATGGTGCGCCTATGGCAATATTGGAGCTTGTAGATAAGAAAGATCAATAACAACAGTTTCTTATTAGTTTAGCTCCAAATATAATACAGCAAAGAGTAGATACTGCTCTGAGAATGGTATCAGTGGAGGATTATAATAATATCCTCCTTATCTTTTATCCGGGGGACAGAAACAAAAGCTTGTTATACAGTAGGCGTTGCTGTACCTTTCTTGAGAGAAAAAGGGAGAATAGGCATAGTGAAAAGAATCAAGATGATTATAGAATATGATGGCAGCAGGTATCATGGATTTCAGATTCAGAATAACGCCCATACCATACAGGCTGAATTGGAGAATAGTATTTTCAAGCTTATCGGAGAAAGGGTATCAATTATAGGTGCAGGGCGTACCGATACTGGAGTGCATGCCCTGGGCCAGGTTATTGCCTTTGATACTTGCTCAAGTATTCCGGCAGATAGATGGCAATTTGCCCTGAACAGTATATTGCCGCCGGATATTTGTATTTTGGATAGTCAAGAAGCTGTTTCTACTTTTCATCCGCGTTTTGATGCCATTAAAAAGAAATATACCTATCTGATTTACCGGGGCAAAAAAGGCCGCATCTTTTTAAGAAACTATGCACTCTGTAATTCAGATATCCTGGATATTGCAGCAATGGGAGATGCGTGCAGGTTCCTGGAAGGCACACATAATTTTCGCTCCTTTTGTGCCAGCGGGTCCTCGGTGAAAAGTTTCGAAAGGTCAATAAGCAACTGCCGCTTGTTTCAGGATGGACCATTTCTAAAAATGGAAATAGAGGCCAACGGCTTTTTGTATAATATGGTGAGAATTATTATAGGGACACTGCTGGAAATAGGACAGAAAAAATACCCTGCTGATTATATCAAGTATATTATTGAAGGACAAAACCGGGCTTTGGCAGGGGCAACAGCATTACCGCAGGGTCTATACCTTTGGGAAGTGATATATCATGAGGATAGTTTTTAATAAAATAACTTTTTACCAAACAAAAATTTTGCAAAAAGCAATTGTGTCCTTGACATGAGCCTTGAAATTTGGCTAATATTAAAAGGTAGTCTCGAAAGTTCTGCCTGTCTCCCGCCCCGTTGACAGACATAATCATAGAGAAAGCAAGGGAAATCCCATAGCTATTGAGGTACAGGAGGGAAAAGCGTGAAAAGCTATATGGCAAAGACAGCCGAAGTAGACCGCAAATGGTATGTTATAGATGCCAGTAATCAAACACTGGGGAGGTTGTGTTCTGAAGTTGCTTCTATTTTAAGAGGAAAGCACAAAGCAACTTATACTCCCCATGTTGATACCGGTGACTTTGTGATAATTATTAATGCTGGGAAAATTAAACTCACCGGAGATAAATTAAACCAGAAAATGTATCGCTATCACACCGGTTATCCAGGCGGGTTAAAAGAAATGGATTATAGGACATTATTGCAGAAAAAGCCTGAAAAGGCCATAGAAGCAGCAGTAAAGGGAATGCTCCCGCATAATCGCCTGGGAAGAAAAATAATTAAAAAGCTCAAGGTATATAGAGGAAGCGAACATCCCCATCAGGCTCAAAAGCCGGAAGTTCGCGAGCTTAGAGGGTAAGGAGGATCAGAATGGCAAAGCTTCAATACTGGGGAACAGGAAGAAGGAAAAAAGCAATAGCGAGGGTAAGGCTGTTACCCGGAAATGGTAACATTGTTATAAATGACAGGAATTTCGAAAATTTCTTTCCCAATAAGACCAGCCGCCTTATTGTGCAACAGCCGCTGGAACTTACTGAAATGAACGGCAGGTTTGATATTATTTGCCGTGTACATGGCGGTGGAGTTACCGGACAGGCAGGTGCTGTTCAACTGGGTATTGCCCGGGCATTAATCAAGGCTGATCCTGATCTTAGGCCTCAACTGAGAAGAACAGGGTTCTTGACTCGTGACCCTCGAATGAAAGAAAGAAAAAAGTACGGACTTCACAAAGCCAGGAAAGCACCGCAATATTCAAAACGCTAATAGGTTTCAGACCGTCAAAAAAGGTGAATCTCTGCGTCATCACTCAAACGCCGCTCAATCAACGTACTACGTGTACGCCTCAATCGCGGCGTTTAAGTAATTCCTTGACCTTCGCCTTTTTTGCTCGCTCTGGTAGCTTTTTGGCAAGCTAAAACCTCCTCATTTC
>JAHDSE010000034.1 GCA_018432955.1 Syntrophomonadaceae bacterium | reverse complement strand
GAAGATTTTTTTCTTTTCTCCCCCAACCCTATAGGTCTCCAGTATATACCTGAAGGGTATCAGCAAGCATAATAATATTTAAACCCAAAAGACTTATAATCCTCACCCTTATTTCTTATAAAAGTATTAAAAAACCACATCAGCGAGGTATTTCTGGGCAAGTTCCAGATCTTCCGGTTTATCGACATCCACTCCTATTTCTGCATAGCTGGAAATGATAGCCCTGGCCCTAATACCCACAACTTCCGAAAATCTCTTCTCTGTTGCTTCAATAGTAAGGCGTCTAAGCAAAAATTTCCAGACCAGATCAAAACCCAGCAGGCTGGCCATAGCCAGTGGGTTTTTTCTTCTTTTTACCAGCTTTACTCCAATGTCCAATGCCTGCTCTATTTCTCTGCTGTTTACAATAAAAAGATTGCCTCCGGTATAAATCCCTTCCCGCAAACTGACATAGGTCCTTGTAACCCCGGGAAAACGCAATTCATTTACTGCTTTGCTGGTTACCGGATAATAGAAATCTGCCTCCACTTTCATGCTCTGCTCGATAAAGTCATCAATGGCTTCTCTGGTAATAAAGGGTATGTCGGTCGGAGCTATGAGAAAATTTGGGCTGAAATCTGTGCTTTTCAGATATTTAATAGCATTGGCCAAACTCTCGATGGCATTTTCACCGGCATCAACAAAATAAATATCCTTTTCTCGATAAAAAATATTTCGCAAGGACTCAACCGGTCCACTGATTACGATTCTTCTTACAAAAGTTGATTGACGTAAAGCTTTGTATACAAAATATATCATTGGGTATTGCCCGATTATTATCAGTGCTTCGTTATCATAAGGGGCTATCTTCTTTAATTCGCTGCTGTTTTCGCCACCAGCAAGAATGATAGCATCATACTGCATCAGGACACCTCCATTATTCACCTGCAGGAAGTCCGGAATTTTTAAGGGATTCGAGCATACTGTTCTCAGCATTTTCAATATGCTCCTGAGCCACTTGCCGGGCTCTGTTCACACTCCGGGACTGAATAGCTTCCACGATCTTCCGGTGTTCTTCCAGAGACTGTTTCATCCTGCCCGGAAAGGAAAGGGATGTCGCTCTAAATCTCTGAATCTGTTCCCGCAGATTATTAATTATGGTAAATAACCGCTGATTGCGACTGGCCTGGTAAATAGCTTCATGGAATTTGGTGTCTACTTCTACCAGCCTTTCCATATCACAATTATTAATGGCTTCCCCTTTTTCCACCAGGAGTCTTTCCATCTCTTCCATTTCTTCATCGGTTATCCTTTCAGCAGCCAGTCCTGCAGCAAGTGCTTCCAGGGCAGCCCTTATTTCGAATACATCAGCAACATCCTTAAGGGAAACATCTGCTACATAAGCTCCCTTACGGGGCACCATTACAATAAAGCCTTCCAATTCCAGTTTTCGCAGGGCCTCTCGAATAGGAGTCCTTGATACTCCCAGCTCTTCAGCCATCTGAATCTCCATTAACCTTTCCCGGGGCTTGAGAGTGCCGTTTATAATAGCCTCTCTGATAGCCTCCAATACCAGTTCTCTCAATGGTTTGTAAGAATCGAGATTAACGGGCATTAGCTTTCTTTCTTCCATGAATAACCACCTCTAATAATAGGATCTAAGCAAATAGGCTTCCTGATAGCAGGACTTCAGCTTGTGATAGGCATAAGCGGCCTTTTCTTCTTCCGCAAATACTGCGAATACGCTGGGGCCGCTGCCAGACATCAGTGCATTTAATGCTCCCAATTGTATTAACTCTCTTTTTATTACTGCTATTTGGGGGCATTTCTCTATACTGACTGTTTCCAGAACATTTTCCATTTCTCTCGCTATATTAATAATATCATAATTAGTCCAGGCAGCAAGAAATGCTCCTATATCGGGAAATCTCCTGACTTTTCCCAGTACCAGTCCCCCGTATACCTGGGCAGTTGACAATTGAAAATCGGGTTTTACCAGTACTATTTGCATTTCTGTTGTTTTGGGGAGAGGGGTCAACAGCTCTCCTCTCCCGCGGGCAAGAGCACTGCCGTCCATTAAACAGAACGGGACATCTGAGCCCAGCTCAGCCCCCAGTTCCATTAAAGCATCCCTTTCCAGACCGAGGCCCATAAGGCTGTTTATCCCTCGAAGTACTGCAGCAGCATCCGTACTGCCACCTGCGAGTCCAGCTCCTACAGGTATCCTTTTCTCTATAAATATCTCTACTCCTTCTTTTAAGCCATTTTTTCCCAAAATTAATTCTGCCGCCTGATATGCAAGGTTGTTTTTATCTTCGGGAATCAAGCGGCTGTCACTATTTACTGTTATTCCCTCTTCACTTTTCATCTTCATATGTACTCTGTCCAGGAGATTAATATGATGCATTACTGATTCTATTTCATGATATCCATCAGCCCTTTTCCTTTTTACTCCCAGGGTAAGGTTTATTTTAGCCGGGGCTTCAATTACTACTTTCTTCATCTTTTACTCCTGCGTGCGTTTTTCTAAATTATATCCTTATGCACAAGAAAAAGGAACGGAATTCCCGTTCCTTTTTACATCATTCACCCAGCTTGGTGGAGTTAAGCTATTTTTTATTCCTCACTACCGTTACTCCCTAATTTTACCCCTTTAGGTAAAAGTTCCAGACACTTAAAACTGATCTGGGCTTCTTCCGGGCTGCTCATGCTCAAGCCCTCTTCAGAGGAAGACATGAGGCATAACGGCGGGAACAGCACACACCACCAATTTTTCCCTTTTCCTTCTCCTATTACTACTCTTACTGCCTGGTATTCTCCCTGGGGAAAGATTATATTTCCATAGGATTTGGTGGGAAATTCATATTCCCCTACATATATTTCCACAGGATAGTCATAGCCCTCGGCATTAATAATTGATTCTGCGGTTTTCTTTATCTCCGGTATATTTTTAACCGCCAGCATTTTTGCTTCCCGGGCATCTGCCGTTTCCCTGAATTCATTGCTCATTTTCTGCACAACAGCATCTTTGACTGCCAGTTTAAGTATTTGATCAGCAGGCTCATCACTATTGGCAATTACATGTAATCGTAATACGGCATCAGCCAAAGGTTCCCCCTTTTCCAGCATAAAATAGCTTCCTGTTATCAGTAATGCTGTAAATAGAATAATTGCCGCTAATGTTTTATACATAGAGATTTCCCCCTCTCTTCACTTAAATTGTCTCCAGAATAAATATTTTTAAACAGGACTATTAATTTAAAGTACCGTAATTCTTATTCTTATCATTAATAATGAAATTATTCATGGTAGTTTTTTATAATAATCAAGATACATGTTTTTGTGCAAACGGTATAATATATATAAATCGTTTTCGGAGGTTAATGAAAATGTCATTTATCGAAATCAATGGTGCCAATATTTATTATCAGCTGCTCGATCCTCCCATCAGCACCGGAACCCTGCTCTTTATTCATGGTGCCGGCTGGGATCATGAGGTATGGGAAGCTCAGCTAAGCAATCTGCCGGAGGGGTTTTCCGGCCTGGCCCTGGATCTGCCTGCTCACGGGCAGTCACAGGGAATTTACTGCAAAAGCATCGCGGACTTTGCCGCTTTTTTGGCGAAATTTCTGGAACAGATGAAACTTCCCCGCCCTCTTTACCTTTGCGGTCATTCTATGGGCGCTGCCATCAGTCTGTATACTGCCCGTCATTTTCCTGATTATATCGATGGTATTCTTATCCTCGGCGGAGGAGCCCGAATGAAAGTATATCCCGAGATGCTGTCTAACCTTTCCAGAGGGATAATAAACCCTGATTTTATCCAGGTGGCCTTTGCTCCCATGACAGATCCTGAGATGGTTAAGCAGGCTGTACAGAAGTATCTGCAGGTTTCTCCTGAGCTCATTTATCATGACCTGAATTCCTGTGATAAATTCGACCTTGCAGAAGATCTTGCTGAAATAAAAATGCCGGCTTTGATAATTGCCGGAAAACGGGACCGCCTTACTCCGTTAAAGCACTCCAAACAACTCCATACAATTGAGAACTCTGTCCTGGAAATCATAGAAGATTCCGGACATTTTATGATGGTCGAAAAGCCAGAGGAAGTAAACAGGATAATTGCAGATTTCTTAAGCGACAAATAAGACCTATTTATATAATGGGAATTTTGCATAATTCGAAAATCCAACCTGTAATTCTGAGCCTTAGTGAAGCAGCCTTAGTGAGCGAAGCGAGCATAAGCAGTGCCCGAAGGGTGCATCCAAAGATCTTTGGGCTTTGCTTCAGGATAACAGTGGTTATATGTCTGCCTGATGATAGAAAAACAAATTATGCAAAATCCTCAACAAAAAAATCTCGGTGAAAACTTCCTTGAAAGTAAAAAGATGTTTGTTCTGCTTTGGAACAAACATCTTTTCAGCTTACCTTCACTTTTCCCTCAAAATTAACTTTCTTTATCTTCATCCTGTCTGGCCAGGTATTCCCTAATTATCATTCTCACCAGCGCACTCCTGGATATCTGATTCTTTCTTGCCAGTTTCTTGATACTATTGACCTGTTCACTGGTGAGATAGAAGGTTGCATGTTCAAATTTGTCAGTAGCCATTTTACCCTCCTCTCCGCCGCAAACACTTATCCGGCGAAATCTGTGCTTTGTGGGTATTATATGTAAATTACCGGCATTCTGTTACCCCTGCAATAAATGAAGTTCGTTTTTTAGTTCATCGACTTTCTTTCGCATAGCCCGTCTGCCGGCCCGGATAATTTGCCCGGCTTTATCCAGTTCATCCAGCCTGACTTCTTCTACTCCCGGATAAACTATCATATCCGCAAAAAATTCTTCTGCAGTATCAGATGTTTCATAGCTAAGGATATTCAATGTTCTCGATACTATATCTATTATCCCCGACACCTTTTCCTGGTAAGTCTCCTGCCCCAGATTAACAGCCAGGACATATTCCGCTCCCATTAGTTTTTGCTCTATTACCGGCACTATATCCTTTATGCCGCCATCAACCATCTGCATTCCATGAAAGTCACGAGGAACAAAGGTAGCAGGAATTGATGTACTGCAACGGACTGCTTCACTCAAGAGAGCATTTCTTATTATCACTGAACTGCCCTCTTCAATCTCCTGATTGGTGAAAATTACTTTCCTGGCAGTGTTAATATCACAGGAAATAATAGCCAGGGGTATCCTGCTGTCCAGCAGGCTTTTTCCCTCTGTCAGATCATAGATAAGTTTTTCAAGCTTATTGCCTTTTATCAGACCATCCAGAGTCACAGGCACAGCTGGCAGGAAAAAGCCCAGAAGGCCTTTAATCAGCCCTGCAAAATTGTAGTCAAGGTAGTCCCTTATTGAAATTTCATGCAATACCAGCTTTTCCATCTCATAGGCTGAAATGCCGCTGGCATAGAGAGCTGCAAAAATACTGCCCGCACTGCTCCCACTTAATTGTGATATCGGAATATGTTCGTCTTCAAGTATCTCCAGTATCCCAATATGGGCCAGACCTTTCAGACCGCCTCCCCCGAGGGCAAGCCCCAGGCTTTTCACACAGATTCACCCCTGTCTCTATTTCCCTCTTGCGATTAAATATTCATAATATGTCTCGTATTCAGGGAGCAACTGCTCCCTGTATCCTATATTCAGCGATTACATTTCCTGACCATGAAGCGGGAGACCTTAAGAATGTTTTCTTTGTTCTGCTTTTTTATTTCCTGCCAGAAATTCCGGTATTCATCAACTTCACAGTCTTTCTGAAAAGTATTTATTTCTTTATCCAGCTTCCTTTGCATCTTTAGAACCTGTTCCAGTTGCACCCGCATAGCGTTTTTCTGCTGGCGGTTTATTTTGACTCCCGGCACTGCTCTCCACCTCCGCATTTACGGTAAATGCCCGGCAAAATGCCGGGCACTGGATAGTTTATAAGCACTATTTTCCATCATAATCTTCCGGTTCGATTTCTCCATATACGATAACATCATGCATCTTGCCAAGTTTATCTGTGATATCAACATAAACCCTGAGTCCAATACAGGTCCCACTGATTGGAGTAGTCAGGTTACATGGATTGCTGGGATCTTCACAGTTTCCTTTTATTTCGTAGTCAAAATTCCAGTTTCTGAGTATAATCTCAGATTGTTCGATTTCTTCTCTAAATTCCTCCACTGTCAAGGGTGGATCAAACTCATCCAGTTCGATATTTTGCTCATACCTATCAGTTACGGTAATAATCTGATACTCCCCATCAACCAGTACAAAGAGAATCACTTCATAGTCGATGAAAACTTTAACCTTGTTGAAGCAGGAAATATCTTCATACGCCTGGATAACTTTTACCTTGATATCTTCTATACAGGATACTTTTCCGCCCACCTGCTCATCCGGTACGCAAAACATGGTATCAAGGACCTTAACCTGTTTTTCAATATACTTAGCCTTTATCACCTTTGCCCACAAATCCAACATGCAACCTTCAGGATATTCACATTTAAGCCCCGTCATAATTTCTTTCCCCTCCTTTATCTAATCTAAGTACTTGCCAGGCAAGCATTTGTAGAAATTTGTTATGGCAAATTTCTAGGATATTCTATGAAAGGAGGTAAGAAAGTGTGATTACCTGCAGCTTTTTTTATGAATTTTAGATAATATCATTTTCTCTCATGAGATGTGTACATTCTACTCTGCTATCGCAAAAGATCTTTATTCCCTTCTTGCCGGCAGAGTGGCAAAATCCAATATCTTCCGCTCCCAGGGCAGCTGAATAACGGACCCCGCAGGCTTCTATTACCCTTCGTTTTATCAGGTAAGCCGCACCTGTACAGTCAACCTGAAATATTTTGTCCCTGGGGAATTCCAGCAAATGCATCCATCGCCCATTCTTCCGCTTAAGAATGTTGAATATCTTCTCGTTTCCCAGTTCATGCCCATTACATACCAGGGCCGACACAATATCACAGTCATCTTCCAGTAAACAACTCAAGGCCGATGGAGGAACCAGTATATCACTATCAACGGAAAACAAATAATCAGCATCCGAATCCAGGAATCCATCCAAGAGCAGGTTCCTTAAGCTTGCCAGGCGTGCAAAACTGTATTTCCCCCGATCATGCCCTTGATCATGTCCATAATCCATTCTGATAAGTTTAACTGGAGATCTCTGCTCACTGGCAAAGCTCTCCAGTATTTCCGGGGTCTCATCAACACAGTCGTTAATTACAAAACAATATTCTGTTTTCTCTGGCAAATATTCCACTTTGCCCAGACATTCCAGATAACGGGGTAAAACCCAGGCACGGTTGCGAACCGGGCATCCTATCATTACCTTTTTATTCATTGTAATCCAGGTTCTCCCCGACCTTTTGGAGGACTTTCCGACAGGCAGTACAAATTAATTCTCCATTCTTATTCTCCAAACAGTTTTTGCAAACCGGCTTATCGCATAAATGGCAGTTTTTAATATCCTGTCTGGCAACCTGTGCGCCGCAGTTTGCACATATAATCGATGCTCTGATCCTGCTCTTGCGAGCAGTATTTACCACAAATATCCTGGCTTCATTAATTTTTTTCAGGGGAATGACCTGGTATTTTTTTGTCTTTATATTTACCTGTTCAGACCTCTCCTCCAGGGTCTTGTCTCCAATATCCAAAACTACACCTCCTGACTCTTATGCAGCGGGAATCATTGTAGAATTTATAAGACCGGATGATTGATGAACACCATCATATAAAGCTCCCCATCACTCCGCTCCTTTTTTAATATATGAAAAACATATGTCTTCAGTGACAGCCTTTGTGTTCTAACAAAAATTTACTGCTACACACAAGCGATGAGTGGGACAGGGGGAGTGGGACAGGGGGACGGTTCTCTTGTCATAACCCGAG
>JAHDSE010000048.1 GCA_018432955.1 Syntrophomonadaceae bacterium | reverse complement strand
ACCCCATTTGTTTAACTCTTTGCTTGTGAAAGCTTACGCAGGCTCAAATTAGCCATATAATTAATGATAACTATTAGAATTATGATCAAAAAAGCGGTTCCAAATGCTCTTTCCATTGAGATTCCCTCCATCGCCAGTATATAAAGATGAACTGACATAGTACGAGCAGGTTCCATGAGGTTTAACGGCATTCCCAGAGAACTTCCCGCAGTCAAAATTAAAGCTGCTGTTTCTCCAACAGTGCGTCCGATAGAGAGTATAATACCGGTTACAATTCCAGGCACCGCTGAGGGCAAAACAATCCTGTGTATTGTCTGCCATTTGCTGGCCCCCACGGCCAGGCTGTTTTCCCGGTAATCATGGGGAACACTCAATATAGCTTCCTGGGAAGTCCGGGTAATGGTAGGCAGTATCATAATAGCCATAGTCATCCCTCCAGAGAGCATTGACCATCCCATCTGCAGGAATATGACAAAAAAAACGAAACCAAAGAGTCCGAAAAGTATCGAAGGCACACCGGCCAGGGTTTCTGCAGTAAGGTTGACCAGGTAAGCAAACTTGCTCTTTCGGCTGGCATACTCCTCCAGATAAATAGCAGCCCCAACTCCCAGGGGAACTGCAATGATCAGGGAAACCAGAGTCAGGTATACAGTCCCTACAATCGTCGTGGAGATGCCGCCTTCCCTGCCGGCATGCCGGGGAGCTTGCAGTATAAAGTTCAAGTCAATTGCGGAGAATCCACGGTACATTATATAAAAGATAATAGTAAGCAGAATTCCAACAATTATGAATGCGGAAAACCAGAATACGAACGTAAGTATTTTTTCTTGAATATTATTTGCTTGCATTATACCCATCCTTTGCCGCAATAGTAAGCATGAGGTTAAGTATTACAATAAAGATAAATAATACTGCACCGGTAGCAAACAAAGCAGCCTGGTGATCTCCGACCGCGTAACCCATTTCCAGTACTATATTGCTGGTCATGGTACGAACCGGTGATAGCGGTCCATCAGGGATAATCGTAGAATTCCCGGTAACCATAACCACAGCCATGGTTTCACCAATAGCCCTTCCCATTCCCAGCACAACAGCAGTGATAATACCCGAACGGGCAGCAGGAAGAATTACTCTCCTGATGCTCTGATAGTGACTGGCTCCCAATGCCAGCGATCCTTCTTTATATTCACCGGGTACTGCCAGTATGGAATCGCGGGAAATATTTATTATCGTTGGTAAAATCATTACTCCCAGGACCAGGGCTCCAGCAAGAACACTAAACCCATTTCCACCAAGATTATTTCTGATAAAGGGAACTATTACTATTAATCCAAAAAAACCATAAATAACAGACGGAATCCCGGCCAGCAGCTCTACCAGACTGCCCAATATCTTTCCCACTCTTCTGGGAGCTACTTCTGCCATAAAAATAGCAACTGTTATACTCAGAGGTACAGCCCAGAGCAGAGATAAGAGGGTAATTATTATCGAACCTATAAACATAGTGGCTATTCCAAATGAGCCACGAGATGGACTCCATTTCATTTCCAGGAGAAAATCACTCAGACCTGTTTTAAAAATCAGTGGAAATCCTTTCGCAAAAATAAACACCGTTATTAAAATAATAGCTAAAATTGAAATAGCAGCACACATAGCCAGTAGTAATTCAACCAGCTTTTCGCGATTAAAGCCGACACCCTTCCCTGCAGCCTTTCTGATAGTACTGTTCCCGGAAATATTCAAGCCCATATTGAGCACTCCGTTATAATACTTGTAACTATCCTTCACAGCTATCACCTTGATCTTTTTCATTATCTTTTCTGCTTGTTTTACGATAACATCACAATGTTAAGCGGTCAGGTAGTCTCTTTAAAGTTTTTATCCCCATAATGTAAAATAATTGTAAAACCCTCTTTTAACTGCTGATCTTCTTAGATCAGGATAAGTCCCAAAAACAACAAAACCCATCTCCGAACAAAGGGAGTGGGTTGTCTTGCAGGGTAGTAATGAAATGCCTTGGAGCTGATTTAATTTCAGTCTCACTGGCAAGCTACCCTTTATCATATTTTAGTACCATCATGGTCACAGCAGTGTCTGTGCCGGTACAGATTATTTTTGAGGTACTGACGGGCTTTTTCAGATTGTGCGGAGAGCTTTCACTTGCGCAGCTTAGTCACTCTCCGTTTATTGATATAATAGGCGTTTAGACTAACCATGGCTTTTTACTGCTGCTATTTTACTGTGATAGCTCCTTCTTCACTCACTATTGCCTGACCTTCGTCGCTGAGGACAAAGTCCAGATAAGCCTTTACAATACCTTCTGTCTGAGTTTTGGTCAGATATAGAAATGGACGTGATATCTTGTAAGAACCTGACTTAATATTCTCTACACTGGCCGCTACGCCTTCAATATCAAGGGCCTTCACTTCATCATTTACAATCGCCAGGGAAATAAATCCAATAGCATTCTTGTCTCCTGCGACTGTGGTTCTGACGGCACCATTACTGTTCTGAATTATAACTTTGTCAGAAATTTCTTCCTTATTCATTACGATATCCTCGAAGGCACCTCTGGTACCTGACCCATCTTCCCTGCACACTACAGTGATTTTAGCATCTTCTCCTCCAATGTCTTTCCAGTTGCTAATATTGCCAATGTAAATATTTTTTACATCTTCCATAGTCAGCTCATTCAGCTTATTGGATGGATGGGCTACTATGGCGACTCCATCAAGCGCCAGTTTGGTCTCAAGAAGATTTTTCGCTTTTTCTTCATCCTTGAGGTCTCTTGAAGCTGATCCAATGTCTGCCGCACCGGAAATTGCTGCCTGAACACCCTGACTGGAACCTCCACCCTGTACATTAACCTGAACTTGAGGATGTTTTTTCATAAATTCTTCAGCCAGCACTTCGCTAAAAGGCTGAACTGAAGTAGAACCTGCAATGGTAATGGTACCACTTAGCTTGTCGGCCTCCTGAACCTGCTGTTCTGAAGGACTTCCTGCCTCATCCTGTTCTGATGCCTGCCCACATCCGCCGGCAAAGCCAACAGCCAGTAGCAAGAAACCCATTAACAATAAGCTTGAAATTCTTCGGATTTTACTTGATTGCATCTAAATCATTCCTCCCTGTATTCCTTTTTGTTTACTTGATGCGCATCTGTTCTATAATTAGAATATCATGGCATTGTTAAATACAGGATTCTACCAGCTAAAGCTTCTGTACGAGGAATGTAAATTATTTGTAAGGGCAAATCTTAGCTTTTGGGCAAAGTAAAATAGAATCTTGTTCCCTCTCCATTAATGTTTTCAACTCCTACCTGACCTCCATGGTTTTCCACCAGGTGTTTTACAATAGCCAATCCCAAACCCGTACCACCGGTTTTTCTGGAACGCGCTTTATCCACCCGGTAGAAGCGTTCAAATATCCGTTTGACCTCTTTCTCCGGTATACCATCCCCCTGGTCTGCGACACTTACTCTTAATTCTTTTTCATCCCCCTGAAGATAAACCCTCACTGTTTTATCTTCAGGGCTGTATTTGATGGCGTTATCCAATAAGTTCAGCAAAACCTGAAAGATCAAATCAGCATCGGCATTAATAAAGACCTCTTCTTCCGGGCTGTCAAAGTCGATCAAGACCTTATTGCTGTTCGCAGTATTCTTAACTGTATCAATGACATTTTTGATTAAAACCGCAATATTTATTTCTTCCTTCTTTATTGCAAAATGTCCTGATTCCAGCCGTGAAAGTTCCAGCAGACCATTAATTATTCGTTTGAGTCTCTGGGATTCATCATAAATAATTTTCGAGAACTCCTGAACGTTTTCAGAACAGTCACCAACCTCAGAAAGTAAGGTTTCTGCAAAGCCGGTAATACTGGCAACAGGTGTTTTAAGTTCATGAGATACATTAGCCACAAAATCCTTGCGCACCTGTTCGAGCCTCTTGGTCTCCGTTATGTCATTCAATACTAAAAGAACACCTTCTCTGGAATTAGTCTCCTTGTTGTCAATAAGAACTGCATTTACTTCGACGACCTTTTCCCCAAGGGTATGAAGAACCACCTGTTTCCGTACCGCTTCACCCTTTTCCTTCACTTCATCAATTAACTCAATAATCTGATAATTATTAATCAGTTCTACATGTTTTTTGCCAGCAAAATTCAGGTCAATCGACAGGAGGGATAAGGCCATCGGGTTTGCATAACTCAGCCTGCCCTCTATGTCCAGCATTAAGATGCCATTTACTGTATTATCAAGTACGGTTTCCAGACGGGTCTTAACTTCAGAAATCTCATTGATACTATTGTCCAGGTATTCAGCCATACTATTGACCGCAGCAGTCAGAATTCCCAATTCATCATCGGAATTGTAATAAGCCCTTTTTTTCAGATTTCCCCTGGCCATTTCCTTCACTGTTTCCGTTATGCTTCTAATGGGCATAGAAAACCTGTCCGCAAGCTTAAAACTGATTCCCATAGCAAGAACTCCGGTAAACAATATTGCCAGCATGATAATATATTGCAGATGTCTGTAGTTCGCTTCCAGTTCATCAATAGGCATGGACAGCCTGACTACACCGGAAAAATCATTATTCCCCGCCTCCACCGCAATATAAAGCATATTCACTCCAGCAGTCGTACTGTAACGACTTACTATACCTGTTTCGCCCTGTAATGCCTGGAATACTTCAGGACGATTTTTATGCAGTTCCAGTTCATTTGAATCAAAACTGGAGTCACCCAACACCTTGCCATTTTTATCTATTATGGTAATCCTGGTATCCGTTTCTCTGGCTGCCAGCTTGCAGATATTCTGCATAAAAGGAACAAGTTCCTCGCTTTCATCGTAAAAACCTGTCATTTCCGCTACCAGGCGCGCCTCATAAATAAGGTTGGACTCTATATTGCTGAAATAATATTCCTTAAAGGTCAGGGAAAGAATAAGTCCTGATATAAGCAGAACTGAGGTGATTATCAAGAGATAGGTTGCAGCCAGCCTCCATCGAAATGAATTACGCATTTTCAAGCACTTCAAATTTATAGCCCAACCCCCTTACTGTTTTTATATATTTTGGATTCTTGGAGTCTTCTTCGATTTTGTCTCTCAATTTGCTGATATGGACATCCAGTACTCTGGTATTGGCAGTATCAGAAAATCCCCATAAGCCCTCCAGCAAAAAATCTCTTTTGAGAACTCGCCCCTTGTTCCTGATCAAAATCTCCAGAAGTTCATACTCCTTAAGAGTAAGCTCCAGGAGTTTTTCACCAGCATATATTTCATAACTGTCCTGATTAACCAGAAACTTTCCCGCTCTTATTGTTCTATTATCATTGTCTTTTTCATGTATTTCGGCATTACGTCGCAAAACCGCCTTAACTCTGGCATTTAATTCCCTTACACTGAATGGCTTGGTGACATAATCGTCCGCTCCCAATTCCAGACCCAGCACTTTATCAATTTCCTCATCTTTAGCAGTGAGCATAATAATTGGTGTTTTAATACTTTCAGCTCTTAAATCCCGGCAAATCTCCAGACCATCTTTTCCCGGCAGCATTAAGTCGAGAATAATTAAATCGGGTTTTTCCTGCTTTATTAAGTCCCAGGCTTTATTACCATCATAGGCATGGACAGTAGTGTAGCCTTCTTTTTCGAGGTTATAAGTTATTAATCTTACCAGGGATTCTTCATCATCAACAACCATTATTTTACCTTTCATTTTTATAACCATTCCTTTCGCAAGGCATAAAACGTCGTGAAAGGATTCCCTTCAGACTTAACACCTCTTGCATAATGCTCCTTTGCCTTTTATCCTATACCTCCAGAGCAAAATAATAAATATAATGGAAGATATTTTTACCTTTACTGTACCGAAAGTTTACATTTGGCTTAATTTCTTCTTTCAGAATAAAACATGCCCCGGTAAATTGCCGGGGCATCCAGTCTGCTATATATACTATCAAATCGGGCTAAAAAGTGACGGTCAAGGAATTACTTAAACCAGCCGTCACCTATAAATTCACGCAAGATAGAGTTAGGGGGTATCCCATCAGGAGTCATTGCCCTGAAATAACTGACAAATTTTAATAGTCTTCGAGCTTCAACATGTTCCGGAACTTCGCTGCTTATCTCAGTCAAGAGAGGTTCTATAAAGGGTTTTAAGACTGCCAGTTCATAGACCAGCGAAGAATTGAACATTACATCCGCCTTTTCCTGAAAAGGGAAAATATTTCTATTCTCTCCGCGCCTGACAGAAGGCCATCTCCTGAGAGTTTCCAGGGCTGAATAGCCCCTGGTTCTGCTGTCTCTTATTATCCTGCGGATCAGGCGGCTGTCGGTGGTCGGTATACGGTTGGTATAATCAATATTAAGCTGGGTAAGTGCACTGATATAAATCTTGAATTTCTGTTCCTGGGGAATACTCCAGGTCAGGTTATCATTCAGACCATGTATGCCCTCAATGATTATAGGCTCACCAGGGGCTACTCTCAAAGGTACGCCTACATTTTCAGACCTGCCTTTATAAAAGCTATAAATAGGTATTTCCACTTCTTCACCGGCTATCAATCTGCCCAGATGTTCATTGATAAGATCAATTTTCAAGGCTTCCAGGGCTTCAAAATCATAGTCATTGTTTTCATCCCTGGGAGTCAATTCCCTGTCAATAAAATAATTATCCAGGGATATAGATACCGGTCTTTTTCCATTTACCTTCAACTGGATCTGCAATCGCTGGGCAAAAGTGGTCTTCCCTGATGAAGAAGGACCTGATATCAGAACCAGCCTGGTTTTATGATTCTTACATATTTCATCTGCAATAAAAGCAATCTTTTTTGCGTGCAGAGCCTCGTTAATCCTGACAATCTCAAAAATCCTGCCGGATTTTATTATGTCATTGAGTGCTGCCACATGAGGAGTATCCAGCATTTTAACCCAGTCAGAAGTTTCCCGGTAAATGGTGGCCAGCTTTTTTTGTTCAATATATGGTTCAATTTTGTCAGGGTGCTCTGTTTCCGGTGTCTGCAATACTATACCCGGTGAATAGTTTATCAGGGCAAACTTACTAACCATGCCGGTTTCCGGTACCATATAACCATAAAAGTACTCATAGAAACCATCCAATTCATGAATATGAACAGTTTCCTTATCCCTGAACTCGAATAGTCTTACCTTATCCAGTTGTCCCTGACGCGAGAATATTTCCCGGGCATTTTCTTTGCTGACAGTCATTCTCCTTATAGGTAGATTAGCAGCAACGATTTTCCTCATATGCCGGTCTATTTTTATTATATCAGCCTGACTTATCGGCCCATCCAGAAATTCGCAGTACATCCCATTGGAAAGAGAATGTTTGATCATCAGTTTTCTATCATGAAATAAATCATGGCAGGCCTTTAAAAGCATAAAGGTCGCACTGCGCCGGTATATTCTGAAACCGGCCTCACTCGCCGTATCTACCAGTTCTACCTGGCAGGAATTCTCTATTACATGGTGCAGATCCTTCAGATTGTTATCGATTACTACTGCTGTTACCGGATACTTGAAATTCCTGTCGATTCTTCTGAGCAAGTCAACTGCAGTACTGCCCGCAGGCATTAAATAGGAACCAATATCCTGAACTTGAACCTCTATCATTTCCTGCAATTTGGAAATAGCCATATTATGGTTCCTCCTCTCCCCTGTTCTCCCTCTATTATACTATACTTTAACTACCCGGTTATATTGGAACAGGAAGAGGTATATAGCTCAAATTCTCCCAGGCTCTTCAGCAAACCATTGAATCAAACCGCATTTACTGCAAACCAGGGTAGTTGCAGATTTATTAAGCCAGTCAAAACCTAAAAATGTGGCCCCCCGGGTATTTAGTTGCGCTTTGCCCTGGTGAAAGCTGTTATTTTTACAGTGGGTACAAGTAATTACAATTCCTCCCGCACTGTAAGAACTGGATTCATTCGACATTTATTCACCTCCTGAAAAAAGCCTTATTCCAACCAGCGAACCTTTTCCTTCAGCTCAGGGTCCAGGCGAGGCCGAGCTGCTGGGAACTCTTCTGTATAGCCCAGTGGAGTAAGGGCTACTATTTCTTTGTTCTCTGGAACACCCAGTATTCTGCGAAGAGCGGCTTCATCCTGCAGTGGCCCGGTCATCCAGCAGGTACCCAGGTTTAGTGCTCTAGCTGCCAGGACCAGGTTTTCCATAGCTGCGCTGGCACTTTCCAGATTCATCTTTCTAGTCCAATCATTATTACTGGCATCTGTTAAAACTACAACAACAACAGGAGCGCCTCCATAGCTCCGGGCATAATCAATAAACGCCTCCCGTTCCTGTTGTTCCCACTTCGCAGTATAAGCATCAGCTATTATGGCATAACTGTCTCCCAATGCCCTCTTCTTCTCACCAGAAACCACTATGAACTCCCACTGCTGCCTGTTCTTACCGGATGGAGCATAATTGGCCGCGTCAAGTATTTTTAATATGTCCTCCCGGCTTACCGGGTCTGGCTTATACTTACGTACAGCCCTTCTCTGATAAATAACCTGGAAAAAATCCATAGATATAACCTCCTCCATGATTATGAATAAGTAATAATAAGCATAAATCACAATATCTGCAATATTATGCTTTCTCTTTATTTAACACAGCACTTTTTGCAAGTCAATAATTAATAATTACATACAGCCCATACTGTCTCCCATTCCGAAATGTTTGAGAGACAAGAAATATATTTTATGGTCTTGCAATCCTGGCCCGCAGTACATCCCACATATTATCGGACAAGAGGCCCAACCGCCATACGGCTATACCTTCCAGCTTATAGCGCCGGGCAATTCCTATTTTTACTGCCAGGCTCTCAGGGGTCTCACTGGCCGCCGAGATGCCCAGCAGCAGTTTCTCACCCGGTACTGTTTCCCTGGCCATTTCCACCGCCTGCCGCACCATCTGGACTGGTTCCGGTTTGATTCCATAATCATAGGCCATAATAATAATATAATCGGCTGCCTTTCCCAGATATTCATAATCATAACCCTGATAACTACTATTAGGGGCATGTAATGTCAGTGTGAGTCCCAGGCTTTCCTTTTTTAATTCCCTTGATAGTTTTTCTACAAAAAGGTTAAAGTTAAAACGAGTATTCTGTAATTCTTCCCCATCTTCATTCCAGCCCAATCCTTCAAAATCCAGGTTTACACCATTATATAAGCAGGCTTCTTTTACTATGTCTTCAATAGCCCTTTCCACTGCCTGGGCATCATTCAAAAAACGGGAAAGTTGCCCCCCGCCATCTGTTATATGTATTAGCATCTCAGTATCCATTTTATAGTGCCGGGCAGCCTCAATAACCCTTTCCCAGCCCTCCGGCCGCTGCCAGCCGGTCGTACTCCTATTGAGCAGATTCCCCTTCTCGTCCAGGCTGAACCATCCCAGAGCCAGGTCAGTAATTATATCAGTATTACCCCTGCCTGTCTCAGGATAGTTTTTAGCAAACAAATCTGTCCAACTGCTGCTTTCTTTATCACCCAGGGCATAAAAACCGGTTACACTCATTATTTTTGGCGGCGAAATCATTACAACGGTCCGGGTTTCTTGTTTCCAGTCCACTTCACATCCAAAAGCCTCAGCAAAAAAACGCAAAGGCACCAGAGTTCTCCCTTGAATAATTATCGGCGCAGTATCCATCTCCACTACGCTTTTATTCACCTGAGCATAAGGACTATCGACTGTAAGGATGACAGAACCGCTATCATCCCCGGCAATCACCTGTCGCCTGTCATTATCCCATCTGACATTTATATTCAAGGCTTCAGCTACGGCTCGAAACGGCACCAGGGTTCTGTTGTTTTGAATCAGCGGTGCTACATCAAAATCAACCGCTATACCATCCAGTACTACGCTAATTTCCCTATCATAGCCTCCTGCCTCCTGAGCCAGGACCGGTGCCAGAAGAGTTCCTGTCAAGAACATGGCCACTATAAAGGATAATAGTAATCTCCTCATTTTTTTCCTCCCCCTAAAAAAATTAGACTCCTTCCTTGAGACTTTTACACTCCCTTCAATAATTCTTAATTATGTGCTGAATGACTTTCAGCCTACAGAATAAACAGATTAAATCACAGCCAGTCATTTATTTCTTATAGCACTGAAGAATGATCCACACCTGACTGAAATAAATGACTCTTATATATGAAGGTGATCACGACGCATCTTCATTTTGTTTATCAGGCTAATCTGCCCATTTAAATAACACAGGGAGTTCCAGGATATCATGTTTTGCTGCATAGTCGCTGAACTGGACGTATATCTCATTCAAAACTTCTTTGTCTATTTCCCAATCAGTACAAAAACTAAAATACAGGTATCCTTTATTACTAGTACCTGCTCCCTGTACAGGACCTTCTGGTGCACGTACCCCTTCTAATTTATCCCACATTTCATCCCAAACTTTTTTTTCTCCAAAAACACCGATCAATTTCTCATACCATTCCCTTTCCTGATAACAACTGCCATGACTAATAAAGGCACCCTTGGTTTCAATAATAGCTCCCCTATCTTCTTCTATTACATTTCGGGGATAACCTGCTTTGCGCTCAAGTTCCAGAGGGTAATACCGAAAATATGAACCGACTTCCTCGGGCAGCAGTTCTATGTTACTAAACCCAAGTTGCTTATCTGGAGTTTCGCGAGATACTTCCAGCATGACCATCTGACCATCTTCAAACTCTAAAAGAGCTGGCTGGGAAAATCTCAGGAAACCCTGTTCCCGGAGAGGAGCCAGGTAAGGTTCTAATTCCTGAAAGTCTTCCGGGGTAAAGTCATTGCAGTAATCTTCAACCAGCAACTCCCGCATTTCTTCATAATTAGCGACATTACTTAACTCGGAGCGGTAAAGATGGTATGCAGTAGATGGTTTAGAACTTTCGTAACCCTTTATTCCCAGTATAGTTATTAAGACTAATAACAGCACCCCTTTTTCCCATAAGCTTAAATCCAATAATTCCCACAGGGTAAAAATGGATACTGCAATAAAAAACAAGACTAAAATACTGTAATCGAGTGAAAACCCTGTTAGCTCCTTTAAGACTACGGAAAAAATCGTTAGTTTTATAAAAGAAATACAGATATAAATGAGGCGCTGTTTAAGAGAATTCTTATCTGTCAGGTAGTAACGGTAAATAAGAAAAGACAAGGCTATAAGCAGTGCTGATAATACCGCAAAAACGACAAAATCCTGTATTTCAGCTCCAGTGCCAGAAAAAATGCCCACCAGGAATAAATATAAAATTACTATTAGTAAAACACTATCTTTTCTTTTCGACATATAAAAACCTTCTTTCCATACTCTGGCCTGGGACATCTATCTGCCCCATCCATGGACGCTGACCCTTCTTCCTTATAAGTCCTAAAATTCATAAATGAGTTTAAATAGAATCTTTTTTTCTTCTATCCTTTCACAGCCATCATCAGCCATAAACAAACTCTGCCCGAAACAGGCTGCCATATTCAAATTAAACTCATTGCTGGTTGTGGAAAAAGTATAATCACAAGTTTCGCCCATCTGGGTAGTAATATCAATGGTCCGAAATATATCACTGGCTTTCTGATAATAATATCGGGCTTTGTCGTGGTCGAAAAACAAGCATACATCACCCAGAAGTTCAATATTGAGAGCTTCCTCGGCTTTGAGCATTTCTTCCAAGCCCTGGCGTTTGATTCCGGGGTCTTCATTATCTTCAATATATTTTAATTGGGTTTCTATAAACTCTTTTTTTCCCAGTCTTATATATTCCATTTGTACCAGATGGTGCCCAAGGTTCCCCCTGGCCAGTAAACTAGCATATTCAGCTTTTTCAACAAGCTGGTAATAAAGACAACTAAAATTAATGTAGCTGGTATTTTCATAACTAACCGAAAATGCCGTACTCGGGGTTTCGCGTTTTATCAAGGATAGGTTTCTATCCATAATCCCCATTATTTCATACAGGTAGGCCAGTTCCGAAAATCTTTTTTCTTTCCTGAGTTCACGGACTACTTTGTCACATTTTGTTGAGCTACACAAATGAGGGATATTACCCCATTGAAGCCTGTGCTCTAGCTCCTCGTGCTTTTGAAATCCATCTATTTCTTCATAAATGCTTCTAACTATTGACCACGCCCAATTCAGACCAAACGCCTCCCAATTTGTTAAGCCCCATGACACATAAGACAGATTATGCGACGTAGTAGGAGTTTTATTTGACACGGGCTCGCTACGCTCGCACACAGATCCTGCGGGCACAGATTAACACAGATTGTAGGTGTACCTATTTTGAAAACGAAACAAATTAAGGCACCCGCAAGGGGTGTCGCTACGAAGCATTAAGATTCTTCACTCACGCTCAGAATGACATAATAGGCTTATTCGTTTATTGTTGGTGCGGACAACGCATGATAATTCTGAGCGTTAGCGAAGAATCTGACCGTATTCATAACACGTTAACCATCAACTTGGATCTGGGGTTCATTAAACCTAAAAATCAAAAACAGTCACCCTCCGGGTACTACCATGTTCACTTCGTTCACTACTAAGGTTGCTGCGTTAATCATAAGAATCGCCCTTCGGGCACTACTGATGCTCCCTTGCGCTCGCTAATAAGGTTGCCGTGTGCGAGCGTAGCGAACCAGCGTCTATTAAACTACGTCGCAGTTTCTGTCAAATACGTCATAAGGATCAATATACAAGTCTAGCACTGAAGGATGGTCCAGACCTGATCGAAGTCCTTATTCTGCAATGCCTTTCGGGGTATCCAGAAATAGAGTCGGCCGCAATCTCCCCACATCATATTCTCATTACTGTCGGAATCCACCTGCAAAAGCAGTATCCACTGCAGGACATCATCCAGCAGTTCAGCAGCTCTTTGATATCCGGAATCCTGCGGTTCTCCCCTGGGAAGCACCAAGCTTTTTTCGTTCTCAGTCCCCAGGGTAATACAAGTGCTTGCATCATCCTTAGCTAAAAGGTAAATCCATTGCTGAGTATCCCCGGCCAATTCGACAAGTCTTTGTTCAGGAAGCCCTTTGAGAGCAAGGCCCATGCCCCGGGATGTCCGCTCACACTCTAACCGCATATCCCCCTGAATGTTATCGGAATAACCCAGCAGGCGATAAGCCGGATAATCGCCATTATCACCATAAAAGGCAGCCAAGTCCTCTTTAAGATTACAATAAGCATCTTCCTCTGCAGGATTAAACCTGCTCTCCTGCTTGAGCTTTTCAAAAAATAGGCTATAGCAAGATGGCAGGGTAACTTCACCCTGGAATTTAAGCCGGTAGGGAAAAAACCGGGAAGTAGCGGGTACCTCCACCGGGAAAGCTGTTCGCTGCAGGCTTTTCAACTCACCATCATAATACAGGACTTTCCAGTGCTCCCGGTTTTCCTGTCGTAAACCCCAGGGCTTCTCATCATTATCATAAAAAAAGTAGAGCCAGCCTTTTGACGGCAGGACCTTCTTTTTGTCCAGTTCAGTCAAGTCCCCCAGTTTCAATTGGGCAATAAAGGCGAATCTTCTTTCCTTGAGCCCAGGCCATTCCATATAAGGCGGGAGGTCGGGCATCCCGCCAAGTTTGGATTCTCCCACTTTGATTTGAAAATCTTCCATCTTTTCCGGCCTTATCCTGATTGACTCTATCAGGTAATCTTGGAGCTGATCACGAACCCTTTCCAGGCCGTTTTTTTCTATCATCCGCAAAAGTTCGCCATATAGACGTAATGCTTCACCGGCCAATTCCATATTTTCCTCCCCTACTCCCTCACAAAAAGCAAGGATGATATTAGTAATCAGGGCCAAGTCTTCTTAAAGTAAATACGAAATAGTGTTCCGTATTCTTACATTAATTTTCCAAAACAAAAAAGAGGCCAGGGAAATCCTCTCCCCAACCTCTTTCCTTATGGCCTCTCACAACTGTCCTGGATTACAATCCTCCGCTATTATCAGCTTCAACCCGGGGATAAATCAGGTATTCTTCTTTTACCCAAAAACCCCAGCCTCCCGGAGCTGTAATCCTGGCATATCCCTCTTTCTTTTCCTCTATTCTTCCCCTGCTGTCCATATCCAGCCTCCTAGCCGAAGTATTTGCTATGGCTTCAAATTCATATACTTCATATATCTTTGTCCCCTCTTTAATCTTAACTTCAGATTGCAGAACTTTTTGTTTATCCTCCGTATACGGAAGGGTCGTGCTCTCTCTTGTCCATCCTTGCGTATTTATCGGGCTGTCATAAACCGGTATTTCAACATTGAGCCAGATTTCTGTTTCCTTACCTGATATGGCAGCATT
>JAHDSE010000045.1 GCA_018432955.1 Syntrophomonadaceae bacterium | reverse complement strand
TTTCCTTGTTGCGCAGTCTCTGGCATATGTGCAAAAAAACGGCGGGGAGGAAAATCAGGATAAATAGAGAAATTAGATAAGAGAAAAAAACTATGTTTTTGTTTGTTAATTAATTCGGTCGCTTCGTTAACGGAAGTATATTTTTAGCGGAAGGGAGGTTATCTTATTTCGTATCTGGCTTTATACCGGGTTTGGCGGCCCCGGCGATTTGATGAGGTTGTGGGGCAGGAACAAACAGTCACTGCCCTGCGAAATGCGATAAAAGAAGGCAAATTAAGCCACGCTTATCTGTTTTCGGGCCCCCGGGGAACAGGGAAAACCAGTATTGCAAAAATTATAGCTCGTGCCGTAAATTGTGAGAATGCTGAGAACGGAGAGCCCTGTAACCGGTGTTCTTCTTGTATTGATATAAACAACGGGAATTTTATGGACGTAATAGAAATTGATGCTGCGTCTAATCGGGGAATAGACGAAATAAGAGATTTGCGCGAAAAAGTTCGTATCCTTCCGGCTCAGGGGAAGGTAAAAGTCTATATTATTGATGAAGTACATATGTTAACCACCGAAGCCTTTAATGCACTGCTCAAAACTATAGAAGAACCGCCGGACAGGGTAATATTTATTCTGGCAACAACTGAAGCGCAAAAAGTCCCGCCAACAATCCACTCGCGCTGTCAAATATATGGATTCAGAAGGCTTACAATGAAAGAAATTACTGGCCGTTTGGAAGAGGTCGCTGCCAGCAATGACATAAATCTTGACCAGGATGCCCGGAGTTTGATAGCTCGCCGTGCCAATGGTGGCTTAAGAGATGCATTGAGTACCCTGGATCAGATTATTTCCTATAAAGGAAAGAATATTAGTAAAAAGGATGTTATGGATGTTCTGGGACTGGTTGATGATGTTTTTTTGGCCAGTCTTATGGATGCTGTTTTTTCACAGGATGCAGCACTCATTATAGAATTGATCGGACAGGCTATCAGCCAGGGAAAAGAAGCTCCTCAGCTAGCCAGGGAGACAGCATTATACCTGCGTGACTTGCTCTTATATACAATAATGGGAAAAGATACTGATTTCAGAGTGGCCAGCAACGACAGTCTGGTATTTCTGGAGAAACAGAAGAACAAGGCTGAAAAAGAACAAATTATGGAAGCATTAAGAAAGATAATGGATGTGACCGATAAACTTAGATTCAGCGAGGGGCAAAGATTTTTGCTGGAAATAGCTTTTCTGGAATTGTCTGAGATATTTTCTTCTGAACGGAAGGAGCCGCAGAAAAGAAAAACCTCAACAAAAAAACCCGTTAACCCAGAAAAAGCAGAAAAAGATGATGCCCGCAATATTTTATGGGGAAAGATATTAGCAGGGGTTAAAGAAAAAAAAATTCCGACCCATGCACTTCTGGCCCAGGGAAAGCTACTGGGGGTTAAAGATGATATCCTTTATATAGGTTTCAAAAAGAACTACAAGTTTCACAAAGAAAAAATGGAGGAAAAGCCTAACCGTGAAATAATGGAAAATGTTATCAGAGAATTATTTCAACGAGAAATGGAAAGCCAGTTTATTTTTGTGGATGATGAACAGTATAATGATATTATTGTAAAAAAAGCCATTGAATATTTTGGTGAAGATATTGTAGAAATTAAAGATTAAGGAGGAAGACTATTATGAAGTTTAATCCCGGTGGCGGTTCTATGAACAAGATGATTAAGCAGGCCAAGAAGGCTCAGGAACAAATTGCAGAGATGCAAGCCCAGTTGCAGGAAAAAGAGATTGAAGCCTCATCAGGAGGAGGGGCAGTAACAGTTAAAGTAAATGGTAAACAGGAAGTGCTTGAAATAAAAATAAAGGAAGAGGCCGTAGACCTTGATGACATAGAAATGTTGGAAGACTTGGTTTTGGTTGCAGTAAATGAAGGTATCAGAAATTCACAGGAAATGGTTTCCAATGAAATGGCCAAGATAACCGGGGGGCTGAAAATTCCAGGTTTATAATGCATAATACTCCATAAAAGCTGCTTCCTGCCAGGTTTTATGGCGAAACAGGGTGCAGCATTTGTGCAAGGAGGAAATATACTATGAGACTCGCCGTACCTCTGGAAAATCTTATTGACCAGTTGATTAAACTACCAACTATTGGGCCTAAAACTGCACAGAGATTAGCGCTTTATATCTTAAAGCTGCCTGAGGAAGAATCCCGGCAACTGGCGGAAGCAATCATTACTGCAAGGGAAAAGGTATTCCCCTGCTCTGCTTGTGGGTACTTGACTGATGTAGACCCCTGCAGCATTTGCCGGGATGAGAAACGTGATGGGAGCATTCTCTGTGTTGCAGAGGAAGCCAGTGATATAATAGCTATCGAGAGAACAGGTTTTCGCGGTCGTTATTTTGTTCTGAACAAAGATTTTCATCTTATGGGAGACAATAGACTGGAGGACCTTAATCTGAAACCTTTTGTTAATAAGCTGGCTTCTGGAGAAATAAAAGAAGTAGTACTGGCACTTAATCCAGATATTGATGGAGAAGTAATGGCAAGATTTCTGACTGGAATAGCCCGTCAGCATGATGTAAAAATTAGTCGACTGGCACACGGATTACCAGTTGGCGGAGATATTGAATTTGCTGATGAAATAACCCTCAGAAAAGCTTTGGAAGGAAGAAAAGAATTATAGCATAAAATCATAGCTCCTGGCATAGGATACTGTAGAAGTAAATGCAGTAAATTTTTCCAGGAGGTTTTTTATGGACATATGCTCTTCAATTATAAGCAAGGCTTATCACTTCTTGCTGTTAAAAGAAGAAGTGATAGATAAAAAACCTGTTTCAGATGAGGAAATATTGTTCCACGCCAGGGAAGAACTCAGCCAGGCTCAGAATTTATTCAGCATGGTGGAGGACCCCGAATTGATAGACTATGCCGTTTTAAAACTCAAAGCTGCAGAACAAAGATATAATTATCTTTTTAAAACAATAAAGAAAAAAACCAAATTAAGATAGTACCTGACAGCCGGAGGCTAAACACAGGGCTTAAAGCTAAAGGGTAAAAAAGAAAAATCGATTACTGTGCTTAGGCTGTTTATAGAATTAACTCTTAGCGCTTATTGAAGCCAGGCAGTAAGTGAGGTGAATGGAATGAATGCAGTAAACCTTCTCATAGCAATTTTTTTACTCATAATTATCGTATATATAGTAGCCCAGGTATTAATGAAGCCGGTGAAGCTTATATGGAAACTGTTAATAAATTCCTTAATTGGATTGCTTTTATTGCTGCTGGTCAACTATTTTGCATTACATTTTGCTTTCAGCATACCGATTAATATAGTTAGTATCTTGATAGCAGGTTTTCTTGGTGTCCCTGGAATTTTATTGTTGATAGGTTTTCAATTGCTAATTATTTAAAAATAAAATAAAATAACTCAACTTTCGTAGTAGAAATTACTGAACAACCTCTGGATATATAGGGGCTGTGCAGCAATCCAGAACATAACTTGACATGAAACAATTTCAGCTAGTTCTTTGGGAACATAATCAAGCAGTATCAT
>JAHDSE010000156.1 GCA_018432955.1 Syntrophomonadaceae bacterium | reverse complement strand
AAATCAGAAAATACAAATAAACCGAGAAACTCGGTTTACTTGGAAAGCTTTAAGTTTTAAGCTCTTGCTTAAATGCCGGGTTTGGTTGAGTTTTTCAGCACTGCTTTTCTCGAAAGGTTGGTCCTGCCCTGGCGGTCAATTTCGGTGACCTTGACCAGAATCTTGTCACCAATATCAACCACATCCTTAACCTTATTGACTCTTTCTTCAGCCAATTGGGAAATATGCACCAATCCTTCTTTTCCCTGACTCCCCAAAACCCCTGGAATAATTTCTACAAAAGCGCCAAAATCCATTATTCGTTTTACAGTTCCCATGTATGTTTTGCCGACTTCAACTTCCGCAATAATAGATTCTATAAAGAATTTGGCCTTTTCAGCCGCCTCCTGATCTGTAGCCATAATAAAAAGACTTCCGTCATCGTCAATATCAATCTTGCAGCCGGTTTCATCGACTATTTTGTGAATAATCTTGCCTCCGGGGCCAATTACCTCCCGTATTTTATCAGGCGGGATTTGCATTCGGATCATTTGAGGAGCAAACGGGGAAAGCTCTTTATTGGGTCTGGCAATAGCTTCCAGCATCTTGCCCATGATAAACATTCTTCCCTCACGAGCCTGTTTAAGCGCAGCTTCTACTATTTCACGGTTAACTCCAGTAATTTTAATGTCCATTTGCAAAGCGGTAACCCCTTTTTCAGTACCAGCCAGTTTAAAGTCCATATCACCCAGCGCATCTTCAATACCCTGAATATCGCTGAGAATAGCAAACTTGTCCTCGCCTTTGACCAAACCCATAGCTATGCCTGATACCGGAGCTTTGATAGGAACCCCTGCATGCATCAATGACATACTGCTTCCGCAAACACTCCCCATGGAGCTTGAACCATTTGATTCCAGAACCTCAGATACCACCCTGATAGTATAGGGAAATTCTTCCTCTGAGGGTATTACCGGTAATAATGCCCTTTCTGCCAGGGCCCCATGTCCTATTTCTCTTCTTCCGGGTCCTCTCATAGGTCTGGTCTCCCCTACACTATATGGGGGGAAATTATAATGGTGAATATAGCGTTTCCTTTCTTCGATTCCCAGTCCATCCAGTCTCTGTTCTTCGCTCATAGCACCCAGGGTAGTAACTGACAGAATCTGAGTCTGTCCACGCGTAAACAACGCAGAGCCATGAGGACGCGCCAGGAAACCTACTTCGCAGCTTACCTTTCTGATTTCTTCCAGGGCTCTGCCATCGACTCTATCGCCTTCTTCAAGAATCATCCTGCGGACAACTTCTTTTAGCGTCTTGTCAATTATACTCCTGATTTGTTTTTCTTCCTCTGGATACTCTTCGGCAAAATGTTCTGCTATGGCTTGCGAAGCTTCTTCCATGTGAGTTTCCCGGCTTACTTTATCGGGATTCTTCACTGCTTCCTCGAGAAGCCCAACAGCATATTCTTTTATCTTTTGTTCCATTCCTTCATCCACCTGGGGAACGACTGCTTCTTTCTTGGCTAGGCCCACTTCAGCAATAATCTTTTCCTGGAATTCCACAATCTTTTTGATTTCATCATGGGCAAAAAAGACCGCCTCCAGCATGGTTTGTTCAGAAACCTCATTGGCTCCTCCCTCAACCATCATTATGGCTTCTTTGGTTCCTGCCACTGCCAGATGTAAATCACTATTCTGGAACTGTTCCACGGTCGGATTAATAATCAACTCCCCATCCAACAGACCCACAATCACTGCTGCTACCGGGCTGTCAAAAGGAATATCCGAAATATTGAGTGCAAGCGATGCGCCTATTATAGCAGTCACATCCGGGCTGTTGTCTTTTTCAACAGATAATACTGTAGCTACCACATGGATATCATTTCTGAACCCTTTGGGGAAAAGAGGTCTTATAGGCCTGTCTATAAGCCTCGCAGTAAGGGTTGCCTGGGCAGTGGCTCTACCTTCCCTTTTGATAAAACCTCCCGGTATTTTCCCTACGGCATATTGTTTTTCCTCATAATCAACTGTCAACGGGAAAAAGTCTATTCCCTCCCGCGGTTCTCTGGAAGATGTCGCTGTAACCAGGATAACCGTATCACCATATCTTACTACAGCTGCTCCATTAGCTTGCTTGGCTACCTGTCCGGTTTCAATTATCAGCGGCCTTCCGGCAATTTCTGTTTCAAATTTACGAACTATTGTGGTTTCCTCCTTCCTTTTGTATAGCTTATCCGGAGTGAGGAGTGAGATGTAAAATGTGCAACAGCTATACCTGCTTTCTCTCACACCTTACATTTCACACCTCACACCCTGAATATTTATAAAGATAAAGAGCGGTTTTTCCGCTCTTTATCTGCGTAGACCAAGTCGAGTAACAATACTGCGATAACGTTCAAAGTCTTTTTTCTTCAAATATTCCAGTAGGGAGCGACGCTGTCCAACCATTTTCAATAGACCTCTTCTGGAATGGTGGTCTTTTTTGTTCTTCTTTAAATGTTCATTCAAGTAATTTATTCGTTCAGTAAGTATTGCTATTTGAACTTCAGGAGAACCAGTATCATTCTCATGAACCCGGTATGTCTTTATTATCTCCTCTTTTCTGCCGATTGATAATGCCAAGTTTTCACCTCCTCCAATTAATAATCGCCAAAGGCCAAGATAAACGTCGGTGAAAACTCGCTGAACCTAGCCTATGGTTCTTGATAAGGGTTATGATCCTCTTATCAGACAAGGTAAATTGTAGCACAGGTATAATAAAAAGTAAACTCGCTTGCAATACCTGATTAACAATACTGAGATGCAATACTATCCGCTGTATTGCAGTCAATTTTGATTTGCTCCACCAATTCCTCCAAACTGTTAAACTTGCGTTCATCTCTAATTTTTTGCAGGAAATCAATTTTTATGTATTTGCCGTAAATGTTTTCAGTAAAATTCATCAGATGAGCTTCTATGGAAACTGGATATACCTCATGGAAAGTGGGTTTACGGCCTATATTGATTACAGCTTTATATGATACCTCGTCTATCCACACCCTGGCAGCATAAACCCCTGTTGCCGGTATATTCAGATCAGAATTAAATTCCAGGTTAGCTGTTGGAAAGCCCATTTTAGCTCCTCCCCGCTTTTCTCCAGAGACAACTATCCCTCCTACAGTAGGGCAATAGCCCAGCAAACGAGAAGCATATTCTATATCTCCGGCATCCAATGCCGATCGGACCAAACTGCTCGATATCACCTCTCCATCTAATGTAACCGGTGATATAATATTAACTGCAAAATTATATTTTTTCCCCAGCTGTTTCAGGAGTTCAGGATTGCCTGCCCCTTTATGTCCAAAAGAGTAATTGAAACCCACAAAAACTTCTTTAACTCCCAGCCGGTCAACAAGTATTCTCTCCACAAATTCTTCTGGCGACCATTTGGAAATAGCCAGAGAAAATGAATTATATATAAGCGTATCCAGGCCCATTTTTCCCAGAAGCTCAGCCTTGTATTCAGGGTTAATAAGTATTTTAGGCGCTTTTTCAGGATTGATTATTTTGGTTGGATGAGGCTCAAAAATAAAGGCAGCAGCAAGACCCTGGCTGGCTTTGGCTTTTTTAACCAGTTCTTGAATCAGTTTCTGATGCCCCAGATGAACACCATCAAAATTACCCAGAGCAAGGTAAAGATCGCAGTCTTTTTTCTTGAAATTTTCGATTTCTCTAACTAATTCCATATCGGGAAAACTCCTTTATAATAATATAATAGTTCATTCAATTATTGAACCAATATAAAACCAATAGGATGCGGGCTGCATTTTTAAATTCATATACTTTTAGAGTTTTGCATAATTAACTTTTTCCTACGATTAAGCAGTAGTTCAGTAAATGTCATCCTGAGGCAAAGCCGAAGGATCTTAAAATTCACCCTCCGGGCACTACTGATGTTCGCTTTGCTCTTAAGGTGGCTTCGCTCAGGCTTAAGAAGGACGGATTGATATTTTTTTAATTATGCAAGAGTCTCAATTTTTAAAGTCTCTATTAATTAAAAACCTTCAGCGGTTTAATGAGTGCTTTTTCTCCATTAAACTGAATTCCCGCAATAGCTATCAGTTCCCTTTCCGGAGAATAAATCCTGGCTTTCCCAGGGGGAATAATGGAATCATATACTATTCTATTGCCATTCAATACAGCAATAGTCTCCTCTTTTGACTTCAGCATGATTTTGGGCAAATGTCCCAGAGGATAATCTACCGGCAAGAGAAATTTTTCAATATTATTCCGATTTCCCTGGAGTTCGTCAATAGAAACAGCATCGTTCAGAGCAAATTCACCAGTTCTGGTACGAAGCAAAGCAGACATAAAAGCCCCGGTTCCCAATCGTTCCCCAATATCATTACACAGGGTACGTATATAAGTACCCCGTGAACAAATTACTTTTATCTGCAATCGCGGCAGTTCATGGGATAAATCCACATCGAGCAAATCGAGTAAGGTAATTTCCACTTCTCTTTCCTGTCTTTCAACAGATACACCCTGTCTGGCCAATTCATAGAGTCTCTTCCCTTCATGATGTACCGCTGAGTACATTGGGGGAAGCTGTTTGATAATCCCACGAAAAGAATCCAGTATTTTTCTCAATTCATTCATACTAAAATTCACGTTCCCGCTATAGCTAATATCCCCCCAGGCATCTTGAGTATCTGAAGAAGCACCCAGCTTCATTTCAGCAAGATATTCCTTGGTATCATCAAGATATTCAATTAGCCTGGTGGCCTTTCCTATTGCCAGTGGCAATACACCGGCAGCCATAGGATCAAGTGTTCCCAGATGTCCCAATTTGGTTTTTGGGGGGAATACTTTTTTCAATTTTCTAATAACATCATAGGAGGTATAGCCTTGAGGTTTATTAATGTTTAGAAAACCATGCAATTATACCATCACATCCCTGACCATATCTATTACTATATGTATTACTTCATCCATCCTTCCCTCAAGGCTGGCCCCTGCAGCCTGCCTGTGACCACCACCCCCGATTTTTTCAGCCAGCGAAGCTACATCCACATAATTCTTGGATCTGAACCCTATCTTAATTGTCCCAGGTTTGGTTTCCCTGAATAATACTGCCACCTCAACACCATTTATCATCCTGGCATAATTAATAATGCCCTCAGGATGGAGATCGGCTGCTCCAATAGCATTAATATCATCATAGGGAAGAACCATCCAGGCAATCCTGCCATCTTCAGTGATACTGACGGATTGCAAAGCCTGTCTTATTAAGAAAATCTCCTTCCTGGATTTGGATTCAAAAAGATTGATTCGGGCTGTATCTGTATCTGCTCCTTTTTCCAGTAAAGCCCCGGCGACTCTCATGGTATGGCTGGTGGTGTTGCTGTTCATAAAACTGCCGGTATCCATAATAATCCCGGCATAGAGAGCAGCTGCTATATCCGGGCTTATTTCCACTTTCATTTGAATTAAAAGCTCAAAAACAATCTCTGCGGTAGCAGCTGCCTGGGGGTCTACATAATTATAATTGCCGAAAAAATCATTGGTTCGGTGATGGTCGATATTAAGCCTGCAATAATCCCCCTGCAAAAGCTTTTGAATTTTGTCGCCAACCCGCTCTTCATCAGAACAATCCAGATAAATAATATTGCTGCCAGTATCAGGCGATTCCCAATTGTTTTTTATCTGTTCAACACAGCTTAAATAATTATATATTGGGGGTACTTTATCCTGTAAAAACATTTCTGCATTCTTGCCCAGACTTTTTAGTCCCATAAAAAGTCCCAGCAAAGAACCCACACAATCTCCATCCGGGATCGCGTGGCCCAGTAAAATAAAATTATCTCTGTCAATTATTTGATCCGCTATTTCCTGAATACTATTCATTATTAATCCCTTTTATCTTCATCTTTCCTTATACTGTCCAGAAGAGAAGAGATATTTATGCCATGTTCAATAGAATTATCCAGACGGAGTTCCAATTCAGGAGCATGTTTAATCTTTATGGATCTTGCAAGTTCAGTTCTTATATAACCCCTGGCATTTTTGAGAGCTGCAAAAGCTTCTTCTTGTTTTGACTTCTCACCGAGAATACTGATATTTACCCTGGCATGGCTGAGATCACTGCTCAATTCTACTCTGGTAACCGAAACCATTCCCTCACCAACACGGGGATCCTTTATTTCCTCCTGTATTATCCGGGAAAGAATACGTTTAATCTCTTCAGTCATTTTCTCCTGCCTTCTATTGCTCACAAAAAAACCCCCTTTATTATCAATTATTAGTTTACTGCACAGTAGACAGATAATGCACAACATTATCTGTCAAAATTTTTAATTTTGAATGGTTAATTTTGAATTAAGGTAAGAAAACTCCGTTTTCTTTTTATAATATAGAAGGAAACGCGGAGCGTTTCTTCCTTAATTAAAAATTCAAAATTAAGAATTAAAAATTGCAGCGACTGTTGCGCAGTCTCTGTCATATGCGAAGAAGCGCTTATATTTCTCTGGGTATTTCCTCCATGGTATAGGCTTCGATTATATCTCCCTCTTTCAGGTCATTAAAATCCTTTATGCCAATACCACATTCATAGTTTTCAGCTACATCTTTTACATCGTCTTTGAATCGTTTTAACGATGATAACATTCCCTCATATATAATAACCCCGTCACGCAGAATACGGACATTGGCATTTCTTTGGATCTTGCCGTCAAAGACATAAGAACCGGCAATAGTTCCCACATTGGGCACTTTAAATGTCGCTCTCACTTCTGCGCGGCCCAGGAATTTTTCTTTATATTCCGGGTCCAACAAACCGCTCATAGCTTTTTTTACATCTTCTATGGTTTCGTATATTACCCGGTAAAGACGAACATCTATATTCTCATCTTCCGCATGCTTTCTAGCTTTGGACTCAGGACGAACATTGAAACCAATTATTATTCCATTGGAGGCAGATGCCAGCATTACATCGGTCTCAGTAATAGCTCCAACTGCTGAATGGATTACGTTTACCTTTACTTCGTCTGTACTCAGTCTTAACAGGGACTGTGCCAGAGCCTCAATTGACCCTTGTACATCTCCCTTTAATATCAGGTTGAGCTCCTTGCTTTCTGAATCCTGCATGTGCTTAAAAAAGTCATCCAGAGATACCCTGCTGCTTTGTTTCTGTTCTTCAATCTTCTTTTCACTCAATCTCAAACTACTGATTTCTTTGGCAATTTTTTCATCGCATACCTGAACCCTGCCCCCGGCCTCTGGAACATCTGACCAGCCCATAATCTCAACCGGCATAGATGGATAAGCTTGTTCAACCCTTCTGCCCCTGTCGTCAGTCATGGCACGCACCTTGCACCAGTTGACTCCACAGATTACAAAATCCCCAACTTTTAGTGTGCCCTTTAAAACCAGGACGGTGGCAATCGCCCCCCTGCCTTTATCCAGTTCGCCTTCAATGACTACCCCTTCAGCGGCCCGTTCTGGATTAGCTCTTATTTCATGCATTTCAGCAAGCAATAGTATCATTTCCAGGAGATTTTCAATACCTTCCCCCGTTTTGGCTGAAACCGGAACAAAGATAATATCTCCACCCCATTCCTCGGAAACAATACTGTATTCAGCCAGCTGTTGCATTACCCGTTCAGGTTTTGCTTCTGGTTTGTCCATTTTGTTTACCGCTACTATAAAAGGCACTTTTGCAGCTTTAATGTGGTTTATGGCTTCAACAGTCTGTGGCATTACACCATCATCAGCAGCTACTACCAGAACAACAATGTCAGTCAAGTTAGCCCCCCTGGCTCTCATGGCTGTAAAAGCTTCATGACCCGGGGTATCAATAAAGGTAATTTTATTATCGTTTATCTTGACCTGATAGGCCCCAATATGTTGAGTTATTCCGCCTGCTTCACCCGAGACCACATTCGCCTTGCGAATTCTGTCAAGAAGAGAGGTTTTTCCATGATCAACGTGTCCCATCACTGTAACTACAGGAGGGCGATGTTTAAGGCTTATCTCCTCATCAACAATTTCCTCCAGAATCTTTTCTTCTTCAGAAATCGCCCGTTCAACTCTTACCTCATAAAAGCTGGCTACGATTTCAGCAGTTTCAAAGTCAATAAGCTGGTTAATAGAAGCCATAGTCCCCAGCTCCATAAGTTTCTTTACTATTTCAGCAGGAGTTTTATGCAACTTCTCCGCCAATTCTCTCACCATTATCGACTCTTCAACCGCAATAAGCTCTGGAAGCTGAACAACAGTGTTTTCCTTTTTACGTTTGTGTTTTGATTTTTTCTGGGGTCGACTATAATCCTTTCTGAATGTCTGCTGAAAACCAGTCTTTTTCTGTTTGCTCTTGTCAGCAGTAGTATTAGCATTCAAATTGACAGGACGATTATTGTTTTTGGCAGTACTGTTGGCATTCGAATGAGCTGGACGATTACTGCTTTTCGCTGCACTGTTGGCATTCGAATGAGCTGGACGATTACTGCTTTTCGCTGCACTGTTGGCATTCGAATGAGCTGGACGATTACTGCTTTTCGCAGTACTGTTGGCATTTAAATGGGCAGGACGATTATTGCTTTTCGCTGTTTGCTTATTGACAGTATGTGGGATATTTTTTCCATAATTTTTTTCCTGGGCTCTCAAATCATTGCTTTTTTTTAGACCAGCAGCTCCTTGCTGTTCCCTGTTTTTCTGCATTGAAGCATTCTTATCCTGTGGTCTGTTCTGCACTTTCCTGGGTTCTTCTTTTTTTTCTATTCTGTCTCGACTTGCAGGCATTCCTTTTACTGGAGAAGTTTGCCGGGAATCCTGCGGGTGTTTTTTACTGGGAATGGGCGGCGATTTCGATTTTTCACTTTCTCTTTTTCCTGCTTCTTCTTTTGAATATGCAATTTTCTCTACTTGCTGGTTTTTTTCTTCTGACTTCCCTTTAACCCGATTCTTAACCCAGCTAGCCTGAGATTCTTCCAGGGTACTCATGTGATTCTTAACATCCAGGCCCAATCCCTGAAGCCTGGTAACCATATCTTTACTGGGTATTCCCAATTCTTTTGCCAATTCATGTACTCTTATTTTTGCCATTCAACCACCCCCGTGCTAATTATCTCTTCTCCTGTTTGCTTATAATACCAATAATGGTTCCAGCCATACCCGAATCATTTATTGATACAGCAACACGATATGCCTTACCTACACAAGTACCCAGTTCATATTTACTGCCCACAGTAATCCATGGGATCTTCTTTTTTTCACAGCTTTTTACCAGTGACTCTTTACTATTATCTGATATATCATTACTCATTATCAACAGACATGCCTTGCGCCTCAATATACTTGTTCTGGCTGCTGATGCACCCGAAGATATTTTCCCTGCTTTCTGAGCAAAGCCTATCATACTGTATACTTTTTTCAATCTATCATCTCTCCTGGTAAAATCTTCACAAATACAATACCTGCTTTTTTTCAATTATTGAGTTCAATTCCCGATATTTCTTCTTTTAGTCTTTCCAAAATATCCTGGGGAATTTCCTTTTCCAGTGCCTTGTGCAAACTCTTTCGTTTAATAGCTTGATTAAAGCAGTCTATATTGGGACAAACATAAGCACCACGGCCAGCCTTCTTGCCTGTAACATCCAATTCGATTTCACCTTCCGGTGTCCTGACTATTCTTAATAATCCCCTCTTGTTTTTCATCTCCCTGCAACCGACACACATACGTTGGGGAATTTTTCGAGGCTTAGGCATCCGATTCAGTCTCCTCCAGCTCATCTTCACTGTCTTCATCATATGAAATGTCCGCGTTCTCCTCTATAGCATCCTCCAGCTCATCCTCAATTGGATAATCATCTTCATAATGTCCACTTTCTTCTGCAAATTGTTGTTCACTTTTTATGTCAACTTTCCAGCCAGTAAGTTTTGCTGCCAGCCTGGCATTCTGTCCTTCCTTGCCTATTGCCAATGATAGTTGATAGTCGGGGACAATTACGGTGGCTATTTTTTCTTCATCGTTAATATACACAGCAACAACCCTGGAAGGACTTAGGGCATTGGCAATAAATTGTTCGGGATCACTATCATATTTTATTATATCAATCTTTTCTCCGCCAAGCTCTGATACTATATTTTGTACCCGGAGTCCCCTTGGGCCCACACATGCCCCAACTGAATCAACATTCTCATCGAAAGAATTCACCGATATTTTTGAACGGGCTCCAGCTTCCCTGGCAATTGCTCTTATTTCTACTATGCCATTATATATTTCGGGTACTTCCAGTTCGAAAAGACGCCTTAAAAAATATGGATGAGACCTGGAAAGAAAAATATTGGGACCTTTCGGGGTATTCTTTACCTCGTATATATAGGCTTTTAGCCTCTGTCCCACTTCATACCTTTCTCCAGCTATCTGGTCTGAGGATAACATCATGCCTTCGGTCCTTCCCAGGCTTATAAAAACCGTTTTAGCTTCTATTCTCTGAACTGTCCCGGTTACAATTTCTCCTTCGCGTTCCAGGTATTCCTCATATATCAGGCTTCTTTCTGCTTCCCGGAGCTTTTGTATAACCACTTGTTTAGCTGTCTGTGCTGCAATTCGGCCAAAGCGTTCCGGAGTTGCTTCTACAAAAACCATATCTTCAATTTTACATTCTGGATAAAGCTCTTTGGCCTCTTCAATAGAAATCTCCAGCCGCGAATCCTCGAGGTCTTCTTCAGCAACTACTTTCTTTTGGGAAAAAACCTTTACATCGCCTGACATTTCACTGAACTCCACACTGACATTTTGCGTAGTGCCAAAGTTCTTCTTGTATGCCGTATTCAGAGCTGACTTAATTGCCTCTATCAATACTGTTTTAGGTATCCCCCGCTCTTTTTCTATTTCAGCCAATGCCTGAATCATTTCAATAGACATTGTTTTGCCTCCTCTTATAAGTCCGGATCTAATCGGACCCTTGTTATCATAGACCTCGGTATTATCGTTGTATCGCTGCCTTCTGTCTCCACCCTTATCTCTTTCTCATCAAAAGCTCTTAATAATCCTCTGATAGTTTTTGGCCCATCAAATTGTCTCAAGGTTTTAACTCTTATTCGCTGATTAATAAACCTCGCAAAATGCTTATCCTTCTTTAATACCCGATCCAATCCCGGAGAAGATACTTCCAGATAATCATAAAAAACTGTATCTTCATCTATAAGCTCTTTTATTGCTCGGGTAGCTTCTGAACAAAGCTGTAAATCAACATTTTCCGTATCCCTGTCAATATATATCCTCAAATACTGTTCACCATTTTCCTTGCGATACTCCATATCATACAGCTCTATTTCCATCTCGCTTAAAATTTTTTCAATACTGTTTTCAAGTTTCCCAAGCATTGACTCCCCCGCTATTATTATCACCCCCAGTAAAACAATCCAGACCTGAATAATTCCTCCAAAGGCTCAAAAGCTATCATCTTCAGATAGTATATACAATACCTTTAAAATCCAGCCATAATCCCTTCCGGGGCAGCTTACAATAGAAAAAGTGGGCAGAAACCCACTTGCGGCTTAAAATCTATTAACAAGCTTGAATGAAGTATACCATAAGCATATACGCTTATTCAAGCAAATATCAATATAATTGAGGATTTTGCATTATTTGTTTTTCTGTATCATTGGGCCGGTTTTTTAACACTGTCATCCTGAGCAAAGCCCCGGGACTGAGGCAGCTTCACTAACACTCAGAATAACGACTTCAAAATTCTCAACAAAATATAAAGCACATATAAAGAATTAGGCCCCTTTTACCCCGACAAAGGCCAGATTCTTAAATCACTGAAGCAGCAAACCTTATAATCCTGTCAGCCAAAAAGACTGATTTGCGTTGTTTCCGGCAAGTCCTTAAAGCAATTGTTTTTTCGTAAAATATCCATACCTGTCTTGTTAAGATGGGTTCTCTGTTGAAAATCCTCTACGGAGATAAATTCCTTGTCTGTTCTGGAATCTACAATCCCTTGAGCAGCAGCAAGTCCAACGTTGGGAAGCGCTGAAAAAGGAAGCAGGAGTCCGTTCTCATAAATTACAAATTTACTCGCATCAGAATTATAAATGTCAACCGGGTGAAATATAAATTTCCGGGCATACATCTCCATCGCCAGTTCCAATATTGGAAGCAGTTTTTTATCTTTTT